>NZ_DXUU01000002.1:0-75858 GCF_019417665.1 Ruminococcus sp. | reverse complement strand
CGACTTCCACCAGCGCAACAACGGCTCAGACCACGCAGTCTACCGCAGGTCCTACAAAGCCGACAGAAACAACGACTACAACAACTGAAACAGCTGCTACAACAACGGAAGCAAATACAACGACTTCCACCAGCGCAACAACGGCTCAGACCACGCAGTCTACCGCAGGTCCTACCAAGCCGACAGAAACAACGACCACAACAACTGAAACAACGACCACAACAACGACTACGACTACCGCAACCACGACAGAATCCGAGACCACGACTACAACGACAACAGAATCTGAGACTACAACCACAACGACAACTTCTTATGCAACCACTACGACTACGACAACCACAACTACGACAACCACGACCACCACTACAACTACCACCGTAACCACAACAGAAACAACGACAACGCCAGTGGTAATTATGAAACAGGATGCAGAAGGCAATCTGCTGGGTGGCGCTTCGCTGCAGCTGACCGATGAGAAGGGAACGGTCGTTGCTGCTTGGATCTCGGAGGAAGGTACGGCATATCCGTTGCCGGATCTGACACCTGATATGGTATATTGCCTGACAGAATTGGAAGCACCGACAGATTTCGCAGTGGCAGAACCTGTTTACTTCCGGGTGAATGCGGATGGCGTATTGGAACTGCTGACCTATACCGTAGATGCTGATGGCAATATGGTATTGCAGGATGTGACGCCTGGTATCGATGGTCAGGTGATCATGATAGACGCATATCTGGGCACGGGAACACTTCCTACAACATCAACTACTGTAACAACTACCACAACCACCACCACAACAACTGCAACAGAAACGACAACCACACCGCACAATACCACAGAAAATAACGGTGTACATACGCCTTCCAGTAAGACAGATGTCACAACAACTGAAACTACCGCTTCTGGAACAGAGACAACAAGCAGCATTTCCAGCAATGGCACAGGTACTACTACAGGTGCCGTAAAGGCATCTGCAACCAGTACGACAGCCAGGGCTTCTTCCAACAGATCGTCCAGCAGCAGTAAGGTAAGCAGTACGCCGAAAACCAATGACCGCAGTGTCACAATTATGCTGACAGCAGGCGCATCTCTGCTTCTGCTTCTGGCGTGCAGAAAAAAGTTTAAAAAATAACGGCGTGACATGATCTTCAGATCTGTCTATGAAAATGCGGCAGGTACTGCAATGTGCGGTATCTGCCGCATTTGTTTTGTGGATCGCTGCACTTGTAAGTGTTTTGTAGTATTTTCGATGAAAAAGTTGGCAGAATGCAGAGCGTTTTCTTCTGATTTTCGGAAAATTTGGAGGAAATGCTGATGGGAGAGGGGATTTGTAAATGTTTTGTAAGATTTCTCTTGACAAGTGACCGGGAATACGATATAATAAGAATAACATATTCCGCATCAAACAATGGTATCATGGAGGAATTCATAATGGGCATTTTTTCCAGAATTGGCGATGTTTTCAAGGCCAATATCAATGATATGATCGACCGGGCAGAGGATCCGGAGAAGATGGTAAAGCAGATCATCCTGGATCTGCAAAAGGAAGTCAGCCAGGCAACCCAGGCGTTGGGTAAAGCGATGGCAAGTGAGCGGATCGCAAAGCGGCAGTATGACAATGCCGTAAAGGTCTCCGCAGATTGGGAAGCAAAGGCGAAGGCTGCCCTCAATGCGGGTGAAGTAGATCTGGCGAAAAAGGCACTGTCCAACAAGGTGAAGGCGGACGAAGATGTGAAGCAGTACCAGCAGATGTACGAGCAGATTTCTGCTCAGACAGAGCAGGTGCGGGAACAGGTGGAGACGCTGAAATCCAAGCTGGAAGAAGCAAAAAGCCGCCAGGCAATGCTGATAGCACGTTCTCAGATGGCAAAGACACAGAAGAATCTGGCACAGTCTGTGGGCGGTTTGGATTCTTCTAGTGCGCTGGATAAGTTTAATCGCATGGAAGAAAAGGTAACGCGCCAGGAGGCAGAGGCGGCGGCTTTTGCAGAAATGGCAGGTTCTGACAGCTCTGCAGATGAAAAGACCTTTGAGCAGTTGCAGCATGATATGGAAGTGGATGCAGAGTTACAGCGCCTGATGGCGGAAATGGGGCAGACAGGTGCAGAACCGGAAACAGAAGGGAGCATGATGTAACATGGAAAAAAAGTCTGAGAGATCTTCAATCGGCAGTCTGATTTTTGTTCTGACTCTGATCGCAGCAGGCGTTGCGGCTGTGGTATATGCTCTTTCTACCCATCGTCGACATGTGAATCGGGAAAAATGGAAGGATTATGACGAGTGCGGTCTGGTGTGATCGATCTTGAAGAAATCTGTGAACACAATTTAATACAATGACAGACGGATGCAGTAGTGATGTGACTGCATCCTTTATTTTTTCAAAAATGAATTGCAATTTAAAAAAAGTTGTGATATAATAGAATCAATGAATTGGATAAAAAGGGGAAGTGGACATGCACGGCAATAAAATTGTTTTGGATCTGGAATTTACACCCATTCGAGACCCGGATCTGCAATTGGTGGCAAGCAGTGAAATTTTAGAAATTGGTGCAGTGAAACTGAATGAACAAAATGAGCTCCTGGAGGAGTTTCAGACCTATGTGAGACCCCAATACAGCAGCATTCCGCCGCATATTACACGGATCACCGGGATCAATAGCCAAACAGTGGCTTCAGCACCGGATTATGCAGCGGCGGTACAGGAATTCACCCAATGGGTCGGCAGCAAGGAGCCTAGCCGATTTTATACCTGGAGCAAATCGGATCAGGCCGTGCTGCTCCGGGAGGCAGACCTGAAGGAGCATCTCCTGCACGATATGTTTTATACCCATTGGGTGGACTTGCAGCGGATCCACCAGCGGATCTACGGTTTTTCCCGTCCTATGAATTTGACCAGCGCACTTGGCTCTATGCAGATCTATTTTGCCGGAACAGAGCACGGCGCACTGGCTGATGCCAGAAATACAGCTGAGATTTTGCGGAATCTCAGCAGCGTGCGTGGTGTGCAGGAACGCATTGAGCAGTCTCATATTACATATAACAATAGGGAATCGCATGGGTTTACCATGGATCTGGTATTTAAGAAAAAGTAGAGTTCTCCCTATAATAAAGGAAAAAGGCCTAACTGATCTACCAAGAATCAGTTAGGTCTTTTTTATGATTCAGATAATACTAAATCGTTGCCGCTCATCAATAGCACAAGCTGAAACCACGTATTTATACCATTTCAGAGGATATATACATTATTCCCACTCAATCGTAGCCGGCGGCTTTGTGGTAATATCATACACCACTCGATTGATATGCTTTACCTCATTGACGATCCGGGCAGAAATGACTTCCAGCACCTCATAGGGAATCCGTGCGAAATCCGCTGTCATGAAGTCTGTGGTAGTGACACCACGGAGCGCCAGCGTGTAGTCATAGGTGCGTCCATCGCCCATGACGCCTACAGAACGCATACTGGTGAGCACAGCAAAGTACTGGTGGATGCTCCGATCCAGACCAGCCTTTGCGATCTCTTCCCGGAAGATCCAGTCTGCATCCTGGAGGATTTCCAGCTTTTCGTCGGTAATTTCGCCGATAATACGGATAGCAAGACCCGGTCCTGGGAAAGGCTGACGCCATACCAGATTTTCCGGCAGCCCCAGTTCAATGCCCAGCTGACGTACTTCGTCCTTGAACAGCAGGCGCAGAGGTTCGATGATCTCCTTGAAATCTACGTAGTCTGGCAGACCGCCTACGTTATGGTGGGACTTGATCACAGCCGCATCCCCCGAGCCGCTTTCGATGACATCGGGATAAATGGTGCCCTGTGCCAGGAAATCTACTGTGCCCAGCTTCTTGGATTCCCGTTCGAAGGCACGGATAAATTCTTCACCAATGGTCTTTCGCTTGGTTTCCGGATCAGAAACGCCGTTGAGCTTTTCCATAAAGGCAGCCTTAGCATTCACACGGATAAAATTGATGTCCTGGTCAGCAAATGCAGCTTCCACCTCGTCGCCCTCGTTTTTCCGCAGAAAACCGTGGTCTACAAAAATACAGGTCAGCTTCTTGCCCACAGCACGGGAGAGAAGCGCTGCACAGACAGAGCTGTCCACGCCGCCAGACAATGCCAGCAGTACTCTGCCGTCGCCCACCTTTTCCCGAATTTGCTGGATGGCAGTTTTAGCGTAATTGCCCATGGTCCAGTCGCCGGTGCAGCCGCAGACGTTTTTTAGGAAACTGTCCAGGATGGACAGACCGTGCTCGGTATGGTTGACCTCTGGGTGAAATTGTACGGCATAAAGCTTTTTCTCTGGATTTGCCATGGCGGCAACAGGGCAGTTTTCAGTGTGCGCTGTAATGGTAAAGCCTTCTGGTGCTTCGGAGATGTAGTCTGTATGGCTCATCCAGGAGATGGCCTGTTTTGGCAATTCTTCTGCGCTGAAAAGGGCGCAGGATTTGTCATAGATGGTTTCCGTTTTTCCGTATTCCGATGTGGTGCAGGTGGAAACTGTACCGCCCAGAGTGTATGCCATGAGCTGACAGCCGTAGCAGATGCCCAGGATCGGAATGCCCATTTCAAAGATTTCCTTTGCAATATGGGGCGAGTTTTCGTCATAGACGCTGTTGGGACCGCCGGTGAAAATAATGCCCACAGGGTTGCGTGCGGCAATTTCCTCCAGAGGTGTGGTATAGCGGAGTACTTCGCAGTAAACGCCGCATTCCCGAATGCGCCGGGCAATAAGCTGATTGTACTGACCGCCGAAGTCCAGCACCAGAACCAGTTGATTTTTCATAGGTTTCGTTTCCTTTCCGTGCAGGGGTGCACTTCGTTTCTTTTATTATGCCATTTTTTTTGGAAAAAAGCAAGTACTTTATAATGCATAATGAATAATGAGCAATGAATAAATTTTATCGTTTAACTTTTCTGAATCTGTTATTTTATGCGTATTTTTAGGCGGATGCCATGTCTCGGATATATTCAGAAAAGCGGAAAATATTACCCATAAAACTGTAGGGGCGAACTGTGTTCGCCCGCTGATTCTGGAAATCATCCACCGGGCGAACACAGTTCGCCCCTACATTTGCATCGTATTTGTGGGGGACACATACGAAAAACTGTTCAAATCATTATGCATTATTGTGGCATTATTCGAAAACACGATATCTCTTATCATTATGACTATACGCACTGACCACGAAGCCCAGTGCAATGTACATGCTCACTGTTGCCGTACCACCGGCGCTGATGAAAGGCAAGGGCACGCCGATAACCGGTGCAACTTTCAGTACCATGCCAATGTTCATGACACAGTGGATGAACAGCATGGAGAAAACGCCGGTGCAGATGAACATGCCCAGCTTATCCTTGGAGCGGTAACCGTCATAGAGGATTTTCAGGCAGAGGAATGCCAGCACCAGCACCACTGCCATAGCACCTACGAAGCCTAGCGCCTGACCCACGTGTGCGAACATGAAGTCGTTGTGGAGCTCCGGCACGGAGACGTAGGCATCTTCTCCGGAAAAAAGCCCCACGCCAAAAACTTTGCCGTTTGCCAGGGCTTTCAGTCCCAGGTCTTGCTGATACTCGATGCCGTCTGGATCCATGCCAGGGTGAAGCAGCACCAAGATACGTTTTTTGTGGGTATCCCCCAGGATGAAATTCCACACGGCAATGAGTGCCGCCGGAATGGCAAAGAGCAAGCCCAGGACATATTTCCAGGAAATTTTCGCTGAAAGCAGCATCCCCAGAAAGATGACCGCAAAGACGATCGCCGTGCCGTAGTCTCCTTGCAGGGCAATGAGTCCCGTGGGAATGGCACCATGAATGCAGAGTAATAGCATATGCAGGGGCTTGTTCATGTTGCCTTCATCCTTTGCCAGGTGGAGCGCAAAGGTGAGGATAAAGGTGAGTTTCAGCACCTCAGAAGGCTGGAACTGGATAAAGCCTAGATTCAGCCATGCCTGGTCATCTGCTCCGGCTCGCTTGTGTCCCAGAGAGGTGAAACAAAGGAGGGTCAGAAGCAGGGCGATGGGGGCATAGAGAAACCAGAGCCGTACAATTTTATGATAATCCACAACGGAAAGTACCAGGACGCAGATGATTCCCAGGATGCAGGAAAACAGCTGGGTGCGGTATTGGCTTGCGTCCACAGCACTGATGATGCTGTTCTGCCAGATGGAATACAGCAGGAGAATGCTCAGTCCGGAACAGAGGAGTGCGGTGAAAATCAGGGATTTGTCCAGCCGCCGCCAGTACTGGGGAAACCAGCGTTCTGGTTTTTCCCGCCGGGTGGGAGTGTATTGTCTTTTCATGGAGATCCTTTCTAGAAAAAATCTAATTGCTTTGATGCTGTTATTGTGCCCAGTATTTCCGATCCAGGCTGCGGAACTGTGCTGCTGCGGCGATGTGCTGCTTCTGAATGACCGTACTGCCGTCCAGATCGGCAATGGTTCTCGCTACCTTTAAGATTCGGTCATAGGCTCGTGCGCTCAGTCCCAACTTGTCGAATACTGCCCGGAGCAGTGCGGACGCATTGTCATCCATGGGACAGAATTCCTGCAATCTCCCGGCAGGGATCACGGCGTTGCAGAAAATATCTGTGCCGATGAAGCGCTCGTTTTGCACTGCACGTGCTTTCTGCACCCGTGCACGGATGGCGGCAGAAGATTCCGCCTTTGTCTTTGCCGAAAGATCATCAAAGGAGACCGGTTCTACCTCAATGTGCAGGTCGAACCGATCCAGCAGCGGACCGGAAATACGTCCCAGATATTGCCGTACCTGCCGGTCGGAACAAGTGCACTTGCGCCGGGGATGACCGAAATAACCGCAGGGGCAGGGATTCATGGCACCCACCAGCATCATAGAACAGGGATAAGAGACTGTTCCAGCAGCACGGGTAATGGTGACACGCCGGTCTTCCAAAGGCTGGCGCATGATTTCCAGAGTGCGATGGTCGAATTCTGCCAATTCGTCCAGAAACAGCAGTCCGTTGTGAGCCAGGGAAATTTCTCCCGGACGAGGAATGGTGCCGCCGCCAACCAGTCCTGCACCGGAAATGGTGTGATGGGGCGAGCGGAAAGGCCGCCTTGTCATCAGCGGATGCTTCGAATCCAGAAGCCCGGCAATGGAATAGATCTGGGTGGTCTCCATGGATTCTGCCGGGGTCATTTCCGGGAGAATGGATGGAATCCGTTTGGCAAGCATACTTTTACCGCTGCCGGGACTGCCGATCATGAGGGCGTTGTGTCCGCCCGCCGCTGCGATCTCCAAGGCGTATTTTGCATTCTGCTGCCCTTTGACATCGGCAAAGTCCAGGATCTCTCCGGATTCAGATGCTTCCGGCACGTAGGTGGTCTGCTGCCGGATTGTATCACCCTGTTCCAGATGCGTCCGGAGTTCCGCAATGCTGTGGACACCATAGACGGGGATGCCGGCGGCTGAGGCTTCGGCGGCATTGTCTGCCGGAACGTATAGTTCCCTTGCACCGTTCTGTGCAGCGAGAAGCGCCATGGGCAGGACGCCGTTTACGGAACGCACCTGCCCCGACAGGGAGACTTCGCCGATAAAATATCGGTATGCTGGCTGGGGAGAAAGCTGATCCATGCTCACCAGAATGCCAAGAAGAATGGCAAGGTCATGCATGGTGCCGATTTTTTTCACATCAGCCGGTGCCAGATTTACAGTGATCCGCCGGGGCGGCAGGGCAATGGAAATACTGCCCAATGCAGAGCGGATGCGTTCCCGGCTTTCCCGGACGGTGGCGTCCGGCAGTCCCACGATCTCAAACTGGGGGTTGCCCCGGCTCATGCTGACTTCCACATCTACCGGAAAGGCGTTCAGACCGAAAAGCCCGAGACTTTTGATTTGGGTAAACAAGCTGGTTCACCTCGTTTGTAATTAGATTTATGCCATTGCGCTACGGTAAAATGAACACAATGTAGGGGCGAACTGCGTTCGCCCGTGGCTTTATACGCAGAAAATTTGCGGGCGAACACAGTTCGCCCCTACACTGGAGCATGATGCCCTGCAAAGCACGCTGCAAAGATATTTACATACCAACAGTATAGCATGATTTTCGAAAAAAGTAAATACTGTTTTTCATGGCAAAGGGCAAAGAAGGGCGGCATATGGGACGATTTTGGAGAGGTATACAAAAAAACGCTTATGCTTCCAAGGAAACATGAGCGTTTGAACAAAATTTACAAAATATGCTTGACAGGCAGTGGGCAATGTTATATAATTATAAAATGTATCGTAATGTGAAAATATATTTTTCAGCAAAATAGTATACCACATTCCGCCCACGCCTGTCAAGAGGATTCTGAAATTTTGAAAAAAAGAAAGTTTCGCTCCGGCAGGCGGATTTTATGCCATGTCTGATAAAGAGTAAGGAGGTTTTTCGCCAATGGTGCATGTTACGCCAAAGCAGTGCGGGAAAAACGTTCGTATGAACTTCGGTAAGATCAACGAGGTTCTCGAAATGCCGAACCTGATCGAGGTACAGAAAAACTCGTACAACTGGTTCCGTGAAAAGGGTCTGAAAGAGGTTTTCCGTGACGTTTCTTCCATTACGGATTATAACGGCAATCTGGTTTTGAACTTTACGGACTATCGGATCGATGACACGCCGAAATATTCCATTGCAGAGTGCAAGGAACGTGACGTCACATATGCGGCGCCCCTTCGTGTGACTGCGACGCTCTGGAACAAGGAGACCGGTGAAGTAAAAGAAAGCGAGATCTTCATGGGCGACTTTCCGCTGATGACGGAGAGCGGCACGTTTGTCATCAATGGTGCGGAGCGTGTTATCGTATCTCAGCTGGTTCGTTCTCCGGGTGTATATTATGCGTCGGAGAAAGACCGCACCGGTAAGGATCTGTTCAAGGCAACTGTCATTCCGAACCGGGGCGCATGGCTGGAATATGAAATGGATTCTAACGATGTGGTCTATGTCCGCATCGATAAAAACCGTAAGATTCCGATCACGACCTTTATCCGTGCCCTGGGTATCGGCAGCGATGAGGAAATTGCAGAGATGTTCGCCGATGACGAACGTCTGAATCAGACTATCCTGCAAAAGGATGCCGCAAAAAATACAGAGGATGCTCTCATCGATGTGTACAAGAAGCTCCGTCCGGGCGAGCCGCCTACGGTGGAAAGCTCTCTGACACATCTGAACAACCTCTTCTTTGATGCGAAGCGGTACGATCTGTGCCGGTTTGGTCGGTATAAATACAATAAAAAGCTGGGCATTGCCAGCCGTCTGGCAGGCCATGAGCTGTCCCGTCCGGTCATTGACGAGACCACCGGTGAGCTGCTCTTTGATGCAGGTCAGACCTTGACATTCGACCAGGCAATGCAGGTACAGGAAGCAGGCATCAAGGAAGCCTTTATCAAGGTAGAAACAAAGGAATATTTTGTGACCGAATCCGGTGAGAATGAGATCCGCTTTGTGGAAAAGGAAATCAAGATCATCGGCAACGGCATGGTAGATATCAGCAGCTATGTGAACTTTGACTGCGAGGAACTGGGCATCAGCGAAAAGGTGCGCTATACTGTGCTCCGTGAGATCCTGGATTCCTGCGCTGATGAGGAAGAACTCCGCATGGCGATCCGCAAGCGTGCAGATGAACTTGTGCCCAAGCACATCATTCTGGAAGATATCTATGCTACGATCAGCTACTTCCTGAACCTTTGCGACGGCGTGGGCAATGTGGACGACATCGACCACCTGGGCAACCGCCGTATTCGTTCTGTGGGCGAACTGCTTCAGAACCAGTTCCGCATCGGTTTCACTCGTATGGAGCGTGTCATCCGGGAGCGCATGAATATTCAAGCACAGGATATGGATGTTGTTACCCCGCAGGCACTGGTCAACATCCGCCCGGTGACTTCGGCGATCAAGGAATTCTTTGGTTCTTCGCCTCTGTCCCAGTTCATGGATCAGAACAACCCGCTGGCTGAACTGACTCACAAGCGCCGTTTGTCGGCACTGGGCCCTGGCGGTCTGTCTCGTGATCGTGCCGGATTTGAGGTGCGTGACGTACACTACAGCCACTACGGCAGAATGTGTCCTATTGAGACACCGGAAGGTCCGAACATCGGTCTGATCTCCTATCTGGCAACATTTGCACGCATCAATCAGTACGGCTTCATTGAAGCGCCCTACCGAAAGGTAGACAAGGCCACGGGCTGTGTTACAGATGAAGTTGTTTATATGACTGCCGACATGGAGGATAACTACATTGTAGCCCAGGCAAATGAACCGCTGACTGAGGACGGTCATTTCGCTAATGCCAAGGTAGCCGGCCGTTATCGGGATCAGATCCTGGAGATCGAAGCGGAAAAGGTCGATTTCATGGACGTTTCACCGAAGATGGTAGTTTCTGTTGCGACTTCTATGATCCCGTTCCTGGAAAACGACGATGCAAACCGTGCCCTCATGGGCTCTAACATGCAGCGTCAGGCTGTGCCGCTGCTGAAGACAGAGCGTCCTTTTGTGGGTACTGGTATGGAATATAAGGCAGCCGTAGACTCCGGCGTCTGCATCGTGTCGGAATATGACGGCGTCATTGATTCTGTTTCCGCAGATGAGATCGTTCTGGTGGACAATGATCACAAGACACACAAGTATCACCTCCAGAAATTCAAGCGTTCCAACCAGGCGACTTGTATCAACCAGCGTCCTATCGTTGACGCCGGCGAACGTGTTCGCAAGGGGCAGGTTTTGGCAGATGGTCCGGCAACGGCTGACGGTGAAATTTCTCTGGGTAAGAATGCCCTCATCGGCTTCATGACCTGGGAGGGTTATAACTATGAGGATGCTGTTCTGCTGAATGAGCGTCTGGTACGTGAGGATGTGTTTACCTCCGTACACATTGAAGAATATGAGATCGAGTGCCGTGATACTAAGCTGGGACCGGAAGAAATTACCCGGGATATCCCAAATGTGGGTGACGATGCACTGAAAGATCTGGACGAAAACGGTATTATCCGCATCGGTGCAGAAGTACATGCCGGCGATATTCTGGTCGGCAAGGTTACCCCGAAGGGTGAAACAGAACTGACCGCAGAAGAGCGGCTGCTGCGTGCTATCTTTGGTGAAAAGGCACGTGAAGTCCGTGACAACTCTTTGAAAGTACCTCACGGCGAAGCGGGTATCATTGTAGATGTAAAGATCTTTACCCGTGAAAATTGTGATGAATTGTCTCCGGGTGTTAATATGCTGGTGCGCTGCTATATTGCACAGAAACGTAAGATCTCCATCGGCGATAAGATGGCAGGACGTCACGGTAACAAGGGTGTCGTTTCGAGAATTTTGCCGGAAGAGGACATGCCCTTCCTGCCGGATGGCACACCGCTGGATATTGTGCTGAATCCTCTGGGCGTACCGTCTCGTATGAACATTGGACAGGTGCTGGAAGTACACCTGGGTATGGCTGCAAAGGCACTGGGCTGGCACATTATGACGCCGGTATTCGATGGCGCACATGAGGATGATATCCGTGCTTGTTTCCGTGAAGCCAACGAGCAGAATGCACCCCACCGGGATGATCCCTTTGAACTGAAACCTATGGATAAGGTCATCAATCCCAAGGCACTGGAAATGTGTGAGGACGGCAAGTTCACCCTGTATGACGGCCGTACCGGTGAAAAGTTCGACAACCGTGTTACTGTCGGTTATATGTATTACCTCAAACTCCACCACCTGGTAGACGATAAGATCCATGCACGTTCTGTCGGTCCTTATGCTCTGGTAACACAGCAGCCTTTGGGCGGTAAGGCGCAGTTCGGCGGACAGCGTTTCGGTGAGATGGAAGTATGGGCGCTGGAGGCTTATGGTGCAGCATACACCCTTCAGGAGATCCTGACCGTGAAATCTGACGATACTGTGGGTCGTGTCAACACCTACGAGGCAATTGTCAAGGGTCAGAATGTGCCGAAGCCGGGTCTGCCGGAGTCCTTCAAGGTATTGATCAAGGAGATGCAGTCTCTGGGTCTGGACGTCAAGGCACTCGACAGCAATCAGGAAGAAATCGACCTCAAGTCCAACTTTGACGAAGATGATGCTATCATTCCGCAGCCGGTAAGCTTTGCAGACGATGCAGAAGAGACTATGCTGTATGATGAAGTGGATAAGGATATGGAAGATGCCGGACTGTCCTTTGAGGACACTGACCTGGATGAAGAAGACTTCTTGGGCAGCGCTGAAGATCATGATGCAGAGGATGACGATGCACTGTTTGGCCTGAACATGGACGATGGCAACGAAGATCTGCTCTGATCATTATGGGTTCGGTTAGAGATTAGTATCAGTATCTGAAAATATACACAGGCGGCAATGCCGTCTGTTTCCTCATAGATCGTAGTAGGAGGTAACGGTTTGGAATTTAATACTTTTGAATCCATCAAGATCTGTCTCGCTTCTCCGGAGCGCATCCGGGAGTGGTCTTATGGTGCTGTAGAACGTCCGGAGACAATCAATTACCGTACACAGAAGCCGGAGCGTGACGGTCTGTACTGCGAACGCATTTTCGGACCGACGAAGGACTGGGAGTGCCACTGCGGAAAGTTCAAGAAGATCCGCTTCAAGGGTAAGGTCTGCGACCGCTGCGGCGTAGAAGTTACCCGTGCAAAAGTGCGCCGGGAACGAATGGGTCACATCGAGTTGGCTGCGCCGGTTTCTCACATCTGGTACTTTAAAGGCACACCGTCCCGTATCGGTCAGATGCTGGAAATATCCCAGAAGCGTCTGGAAGAAGTGCTCTATTTTACAAAGTTTATTGTACTGGATCCGGGTTCTACTGACCTGGTGCCGAAGCAGCTGCTCACAGAAAAGGAATATATCGCATATCGGGAAAAGTACGGTGATGAATTCGTAGCAGAAATGGGTGCTGAGGCGATCCAGAAGCTGTTGAAAGCCATAGATCTGGACGAACTGGCAGCAGAACTGAAAACCGAACTGGCTGGACTTTCCTCCGGTCAGAAGCGTGTGAAGCTGCTGAAGCGTCTGGAAATCGTAGAGGCATTCCGCCAGTCGGGTAACCGCCCGGAGTGGATGATCCTGGATGTAGTTCCGGTTATTCCGCCGGATCTGCGCCCCATGGTCATGTTGGATGGCGGACGTTATGCAACATCTGACTTGAACGATCTGTACCGCCGTGTCATCAACCGGAACAACCGTCTGAAGCGGATGTTGGAACTGGATGCGCCGGACATTATCGTTCGTAACGAGAAGCGTATGCTCCAGGAAGCTGTAGACGCCCTTATCGACAATGGACGCCACGGCAGACCGGTTACTGGTCCGAATAACCGTGCTCTGAAATCCTTGTCGGATATGCTGAAAGGTAAGCAGGGACGTTTCCGCCAGAACCTGTTGGGTAAGCGTGTTGACTATTCCGGTCGTTCTGTTATCGTTGTTGGTCCGGAACTGAAAATGTATCAGTGTGGTCTGCCGAAAGAAATGGCACTGGAGCTGTTCAAGCCTTTCGTGCTCAAGCGTCTGGTAGACACCAAGGTGATTGCCAATATCAAGAGCGCCCGGAAAATGGTGGATCGTGCATCTTCTGAAGTATGGGATGCTCTGGAAAATGTCATCCATGACCATCCGGTACTCCTGAACCGTGCGCCTACTCTGCACCGTCTGGGTATCCAGGCATTTGAACCGGTGCTGGTAGAAGGCCGTGCCCTGAAGCTGCACCCGTTGGTTTGCTCTGCGTTCAACGCTGACTTCGACGGTGACCAGATGGCAGTGCATCTGCCTCTGTCCGCTGAGGCACAGGCTGAGGCTCGTTTCCTCATGCTGGCTGCCAACAACCTGCTGAAGCCCTCGGACGGACGTCCGGTTGCTGTTCCGACACAGGATATGGTACTGGGTTCCTACTACCTGACCATGGAAAAGGACGGCGAAAAGGGCGAGGGAAAGGTGTTCCGGGATGTAAACGAAGCACTCATGGCATATCAGGAGGGCGATGTTTCCATTCACGCCAAGATCAAGGTGCGTATCACCAAGGATATCGGCGAAAAGCGTGTTTCCAAGATCATCGACTGCACTGTCGGCCGTTTGATCTTCAACGAAAATATTCCGCAGAATCTGGGCTATGTGGATCGTACCAATTCTGATAAGCAGTTTGACCTGGAAATTGCATTCCTGGTCGGCAAGAAGCAGCTGGGTCAGATCATTGACCGCTGCATCAAGATCCACGGTACAACAACAACTTCTGAGGTACTCGATAAGATCAAGGCGACCGGATTTAAATATTCCACCAAGGCTGCGATCACAGTTGCTGTCTGCGATGCGGAGATCCCGAAGGAAAAGTGGGATATCGTCAAGTCTGCCGATCAACAGGTTGATGAGATCACTACACAGTACGAGTACGGCTATATTTCTGCTGCGGAGAAATCCAAGCGGTTCATCGAAATCTGGAATAAGGCAACCAATGACGTTACGACAGCACTGCAGAACGGTCTGGATCGGTATAACCCCATCTTCATGATGGCAGATTCCGGTGCCCGTGGTAGTATCTCCCAGATTCGTCAGCTGGCAGGTATGCGTGGTCTGATCGCCAATACCTCTGGTGCGACCATTGAAATGCCGATTCGTTCCAATTATCGTGAAGGTCTGAATATTCTGGAATACTTCATTTCTTCCCGTGGTGCCCGTAAGGGCCTGGCAGATACGGCGCTGCGTACCGCTGACTCTGGTTATCTGACCCGTCGTCTGGTTGACGTTTCTCAGGATGTTATCATTCGGGAACAGGACTGCGGCGCAACAGATGGTCTGGAGATCTACGAAATTCGCAACGGCAATGAGCTCATCGAAAAACTGGCAGAGCGTCTAGTAGGCAGATTCTTGGTAGACGATCTGAGAGATCCACAGACCGGCGAGCTGGTGATTTCCAAGAATAAGATGCTCACAGAAGCAGATGCACAGAAGGTGTTGGACTGCGGCGTAGAGCGTATCAAGATCCGTTCGGTACTCATGTGCCGTGCAAAACAGGGCGTCTGCGCAAAGTGCTATGGTGCAAACCTGGCAAACGGCAACCTGGTTTCTGTGGGCGAAGCGGTTGGTATCATTGCAGCTCAGTCCATCGGTGAACCGGGTACACAGCTGACCATGCGTACCTTCCATACGGGCGGTATCGCATCAGCAGAAGATATCACACAGGGTCTGCCTCGTGTCGAAGAACTGTTTGAGAGCCGTCATCCGAAGAACGCTTCTGTTCTGTCCCGCATTGACGGTGTGGTGCACATTGAGGAAATCAAGACTTCCCGCACCATTATTGTCACAAATGAGGAGACTGGCGAGTCCGAATCCTACCCCATTCACTATAACTTCAAGATCCGTGTACGGGAAGGCGAGTATATTACAAAGGGTACCCGCATGACCGAAGGTAATGTATTCCCGGGTGATATTCTGAGCATTCTGGGCGTACAGGCGGTACAGGATTATATCATCAGCGAAGTACAGAAAGTATATCGCCTCCAGGGTGTAGATATTAACGATAAGCACATCGAGGTTATTGTTCGTCAGATGCTGCGTAAGGTAAAGATAGACGATTCTGGCAGCAGTTACTTGCTGCCGGGCACTATGGTGAGCCGCAGCAAGATTATGGAGATCAACGATGAGCTCCAGGCACGCATAGATGCAGGTGAGACTGAGGTAGCACTGGTGACTGTTGAGCCTATGCTCCAGGGTATTACCAAGGCAGCGTCCAGCTCTGACAGCTTCCTGTCGGCAGCGTCCTTCCAGGAGACCACAAAGGCTTTGACCGATGCAGCGATCCGCGGCAAGAGCGACTATCTGTACGGTCTGAAGGAAAACGTGCTGATCGGTAAGCTGATCCCAGCAGGAACTGGTATGGAAGTTTACAACAATGTAAAGATTTCCAAAAACGAGTCCTATCTGGAGCACAACACGGCAATGCCGTCCGCATCTCTTCCGACTTCTCTGGGCTAATGCCATGGAGAAATGCTGGAAAAAGGGACTTGTATGTGCCCTGAGTATGCTGATGCTCTGGGGAATGCCCGTGGGAAATGGGGCTTCTGCGGCGGAAACTGCACCGGCACAGACGGCTGTGACGACAGAGGCTCAGATAGAGGAGAAACCGTCCAAAGCCGTAAAGATCATCGGATTTCTGGCAATTTTTACAGTTGCTTGCGGCGTGACAGCCTATATGGTAATGCGTCCTAGCCTGAAAAAGCTGAAAGAGGCAAAGGGGCAGGCGGCGCAGATCAAAACGGACGATTCTGAAATAGAATAAATACAAACAGGGCTTACTGCATGGTTGAAGTGCAGTAAGCCCTGTTTTGGTATATATGAAATTATGTGTTTTGTTGGGCATCATAGAGAAGCCGTGTTGTCTGTTCAACCTCGCCCTCAATGAAAATGCGGAAAATATCAGATTTAGCAAAATAGCTCTTTCCGAAATAGTCGCCGTATTTATCAATGTTGGTGAAAATGAGGTGATCCTCATGAAGTTCAGAAATGAAACCTAGTTCGTCACCCTCATCGTCTTCTTTTTTGAAAATATTACAGAACAGGCGCTTTTCACAGCAGATACGTAAGACTTCTTCCAGCAGATTCTGTTCGGCATTCACAGGGAACACAGCAGGTTGGAGATCTCTCAGCCGGTATAGTATTTCATGCCGCCTGATGTCTTTGGTATCCGTTTCAAAGTAGATCACATCGGTAAAGAACACAAATCCACTGGGATATCCACTGTAATTCTGTTTGGACAGCAGCAATCCGCTTTCATCTATTGCCTGTATGTAGCCTACAAAATGGTAGTCGTAATCGGCGCTGTCACCGTAAATAGTGACCATTTCTTTGCGTTCCATGATGCGTTTCAATTCGTCTTGCATTTTCATGGTGTAGACTCCCTTGCGTTTTAATTATACTACTATACGGACATGTTTTCATTTAGCAGATCATTTGTATAGCGATTCAATGCCTCGCATGGCTCGTATTCACATTTATAGCCGATACCGTCGATTACAACGAAAGGATCGTATGCCATGATCTCCACCGTTGTGCCATCCGTTTTTTCCAGCGTAAATATGACAGATTGTCCGTCATATTCAGAATAGGAATTATCTTCTTCATAGATGACAACATCATGCAGGAGCGCAGTCAATTCTTTTGGCTCTGTTATAGAAATCATTTCGTCCGGAGGAAGCAATTGCACGGATGCGCTGTGGATATCCGATGATTGTAATTCAGCAAAGGGCTTATTTTCGCCGGATTCCTCGGCAGAACAGGAACAGAAAATGGCAGCGGTTACTATGAGAGAAGAGAAAATAAAAAACGCTTTTTTCATGTATATTCCCTTTGTATTGTTCGAAAATGTCTTAGTGCTCCATCAGAAGCCGTTCGTTACAAAATTCGCATTCCAGCAGAGAATCACCGATGGGAATGAAGCTCTTGGGCAGGTATGTTTCGGTGCAGGTGATACAATTGGGATTTTTGCAGGCGGCACCCGGTACGGTCTTGCCATGAAGCAGTGTAGTGTGGGTGTCCAGATTCAGCATGGTAATGATCAGTGCCATGCGCACATACATGCCATAGCGTGCCTGCTTGAAGTACATGGCACGGGGGTCGTCGTCCAGTGCCACTTCGATCTCATCCACACGGGGCAGGGGATGGAGCACGACGAGATCTTTTTTTGCCGCCTGCATTTTTTTGGTGGTGAGGATATAAGTGTCCTTCTGCGCCAGATATTCTTCCCGGCTGGCGAAACGCTCCTGTTGGATTCGTGTCATGTACAGTACATCCAGCTGGGGCAGAGCCTCTTCCAGAGAGGAGATCTCCTCGAATTCGCAGTTGCTTGCGTTCAGGATGTCCTTTACATAGGACGGCAGTCCCAACTCCGGGGTGGAGATCAGGATAAACCGGTTCCCTGGGAAACAGGACATGGCTTTCAGCAGGGAGTGTACAGTTCTGCCGTTGATGAGGTCGCCGCACAGACCGATGGTCAGATGGTCAAGGCGTCCCTTTTCGCACTGGAGGGTCAGCAGATCTGTGAGCGTTTGGGTGGGGTGGAGATGACCGCTGTCGCCAGCGTTGATGACCGGACAGTCTGCGGAAAGCGCTGCTGCCTTTGCTGCACCGGCAACAGGGTGGCGCATGACCAGAATATCCGCATAGCCGCTGACAATTTTCGTGGTATCCTTAAGGGTCTCACCCTTTGAGACGGAGGAATTTGCTGGATTGTCGAAGCCAATGAGTCTGCCGCCCAGACGCAGCATAGCGGTCTGGAAAGACATCTGTGTCCGGGTAGACGGTTCATAGAACAGGGTCGCCATGATTTTGTTGCTGCACGCGCCGGCGTAGATCTCCGGGTGATCTTTGATCTGTTCTCCCAGATCTACCACTTGTTTCCACCAGGAAACCGGGTAATCATTCAGGTCGATCAGATGCGGATAAGGTGAAATCATTATACGATACCTCCGTGTTTGAATTAGTATAAAATAAATGGATAAGAACCTGTTCAGCATCTTTTTTCGCACGTCCTTTCGGCAGATTTTGCCGTTAACTGCGTCGAAAATCCTTGCCATACGTCAGTATGCCTGCGGATTTTTTCCTTGTAAACGACAAAATTATGCTCGAAAATCCGCACATAAAAAGATACTGAACAGGCTCTAAGAAAACAATGCGCTGAAGAAAAAACCGCCTCGATTTCTCGAAGCGGTTTCTCCAATGGTTTTTGTCATGTAAAACCACAACGTACTTTCGTTTCACATTATAGCACATTTCCAGTGGTTTGTAAAGCGTTTTTGTCGTTTTTTCTGGGGATTTTCAAAAAAAGTGGGGTGGCTGTCTTTTCAGAGTCTGATTGCAGCTTCAATATTTGCTGCCTATAATATATTGCTGCCGTTAATATACATCTTGAACTTCCGGTCAAAGAACAGTGCTGCACGTTTGGACAGCAGCATACGTTCCATGAAGATCTCGAAGTATTCCAACACGGAAGAGATCTCTGTATCAATTTTCAGATCCAGCACAATGGATTTCAGGTCATCGCTGAAATGGAGATTGGAATATTCCACGGCATAATTCACACGGTCGTGGATATCAAAGGTCATAAAATCCGTATTTCGGACACGGCTTCGGCGTACATCGGTTTTGTCGGCGATGATCAGCGCAGCAGAGATGGCATCCACTGGTTGTGCTGTTCCCTCGTCGTGATTGCCGATGGCGGAGATGATGGAACAGATTTCGTCTACAGGCATTTCCAACCGATCCAGCAGACGGAATGCCATGACGGCACCGCTCTGGGCGTGGTCTGTACGGTTGATAACATTGCCGATATCATGGAGAAAACCAGCGATCTTTGCCAGTTCAATTTCTCTTGCCGGATATTCCAGAGTCTCCAGGATCATGGCAGCGGTATGGGCTGCTTTTTCCACGTGGGCAAAGGAATGTTCTGTATAGCCGATGGCAGCCAGTGCCATGTCGGCACGGCGGATATATTCCCGGATATCAGGATTTTGTCGGATATAGGCATAGGTGACGTGGCTTGACATGGTGTCTCCTTTTCAGAGCAGATCCTGAATGCAGATGGTCAGGGGATCTGGATGATTTTGATAGATCCGCATGGGAATCGGTGTATCAAAGGTGTAAATATGGGGTATTTGGCTTTCCTCAAAGAAATAGGTTACGGTTTTTTGGTGCTGAGGGTCAATGATCCAGTATTCCCGGACACCGCTGGTGCGGTAGTGCCAGAGCTTACGGTCAAAATCATCGCTGCGGTTGGAGGAAACAACTTCTGCTACAAAATCCGGTGCACCATTATATTTCTGGCTGTCGAACCAGTCTGCATGACAGGCGATAAATACATCCGGAACTACGATGTTTTCTTCATCCAATTTCACATCTGTTGGCGCAATAAAGGTGTCACAGCCGCCGTGGTTGGCGTCGATATAGCTGCCGAGCCTGCGGTATAATCCGCCGGAGATACGTTGGTGTAAGATGCTGGGGGACGCCATGGCAACGATCTCGCCATCTAGTAGTTCCGTTAGCTGAGAGGTGTTTTTTACGGTATCATAATAGGTTTCTGCCGTATATTTTTGCGTATGGGTCGCATTGTTCATAGAATCACCTGCTGTAAGGGTCGTTTATTTCGTTTATGCTTCACAATTTTCCGGGAAGTAAACCTGATACCACACCAGGAACATATACAGCGTCCAGATCTTACGGCTGTTGTCAGCTTTTCCGGCACGGTGTTCGTCCAGCAGGTGTACCAGCTTTTCTGTATGGAAGAACCGGTTCGCTTCATCGCTCTCGAAACGATCCCGCACGATCTGATAATATTTGTCTTCCTTCAGCCATACACGAATGGGTACCGGGAAGCCCAGCTTTTTCTTGGCAGCCGTCTTTGCTGTCTCAGGCGGTGTATCCTTTTTGGCAGCCAGACGCATGGCATATTTGGTGATATAGGGCGTTTTTTCGTCCGTAGTCGATTCCCGTGTCACACGATACCGTGTGGGGATCTGCTCTGCCAGTGCCATGACTTCCTTATCCAAAAACGGAACACGCAGCTCCAACGAGTTTGCCATGCTCATTTTGTCGGCTTTTAGCAGGATATCGCCAGCCATCCACATGTGCAGATCCAGATACTGCATTTTGGTGACATCGTCCTGATCCTGCACCTTATCATAAAAAGGCTTGGTGATCACCATGGGATCAGGCGCATTGGTGCGCATTTTCAGAAGTGATCTGCGTTCTTCCGGCGTGAACATATAGGCGTTGCCGATGAAGCGTTCTTCCAGATCTTTGCCTTTACGTACCAGGAAGTTTCTGCCCCGGTGTGCCGGCATTTTTTCAGCAATGGCACCAATACCCCGGCGCAGACCACGGGGCAGCTTGTCATAGGCAGAGCCGCCGGGTTCGCTGTATACATTATAGCCGCCGAAGATTTCATCCGCACCCTCGCCGGACAGAACAACTTTCAGGGACTGGGATGCCAGATTGCACACGAAATACAGGGCAATGGCGGCAGGATCGGCAAGAGGTTCATCCATATGATACTGGATCATGGGCAGCTTTTCCCAATATTCTTCCGGGGAGATCACCTTGTTATAATTTTTCTTGCCAATCGCTTCAGAAAAGCCTTTTGCCCAGCCAATTTCGTTATAGCGTTCTTCTGTGCCGAAACCTACCGTAAAAGTTTTATCCACATTGGCGATGGCTGCCACATAGCTGGAATCCACGCCGCTGGACAAGAACGAACCGACTTCGACATCGGCGATCTTATGAGCTTCTACGCTGTTGTGGAAGGTATCGGAGATGCGGTTTACCCAGGTGTCCAGATCCGGTTTTTCGTCCGCTTTGAAGTGGACATCCCAGTACCGTGTCATCTCGAATTTGCCGTTTTTGTAGATGAAATAATGTGCCGGCGGCAGTTTGTAGACACCTTGGAAAAAGGTTTCGTCGCAGGGGGAATACTGGAAGGTTAGATAGTTTTCCAGTGCGGTGGTGTTGAGTACTTTTTTGAAATGGGGATGGCTCAGGAAGCTCTTGATTTCCGAGCCGAAGAGGAAAGTCTCTCCCATCTGTGCATAATAGAGGGGCTTGATGCCGAAAAAGTCCCGTGCGCCGAACAGAGTTTGCTCTTGTTTATCCCAGATGACAAAGGAGAACATGCCCCGCAGCTGCTGGAGCAGGGATGGGCCGTATTCTCGATAACCGTAAATGAGTACCTCAGAGTCTGTCTGTGTGGTAAAGTGATAGCCTGCTTCTGCGAGACGGGAACGGATCTCCTGATAATTATAGATCTCGCCGTTATAGACCAGAACCAGATTGCCGTCCTCACTGTAAAGAGGCTGGGTTCCAGCATCGGAAACGTCGATGATGCTCAGGCGGCGATGTCCCAGAGCAATATGCTCGTCAATGTAAGTTCCCTCAGCATCCGGTCCACGGTGACGGATTTTGTCCAGCATTTCCTGGAGGACAACGTTGGAATTGTCAATGTGATTGGTGAATCCTACAAAACCACACATAGTAATGGCTCCTTTCTGGGGTGATTTATTTCAAGATGGAATTTAAAATGTTTCTTTCCTATTCCAAAAAAGACGCTTGGTAATGAAGTTTTTTGGTCCAGCAATTTTTCAAAAATGCTGGCGAGGTCCAGGGCGAGAAGCCCTGGTCGCCGTCCGCAGACGGCGAAATACCCTGCGCCGTATTTTCGGCGCACGGAGAAAAGGGGTGAGAAAAGCGACAGCTTTTCGAGGGGAAAGCGAACAAGACTGCTTTCCCCTTGTAACGACTTTTCAGTAAGTGAGATTTTGCAAATGTCCCAGTGGGACATTTGCAGTAGATGTACTGAATAGTAGTTCGCCCTTACAGTTTTACCTTTTATTGTAACTATAAAAAGTATATTTCTAGCATTCATAGAAAAAAGTCTTGCAAAATCCATGCAAATCCCGTATAATAGAATCAGATCGCTGCGAAGGGAGTTTGATTATGAGTAAAAAGCAAAAACAGCTGCGCCGTGTGGACGATATCCACAAGCCGAAACCGTTTCTTCGCTTTCGGTTTCGGGTGGTCGTCGCTTTCTTTATTGTATGTATTCTTGCGTGTCTGGTGTACTATATGATCCTCGCCAATGCAGATGCCAGCCACGTGATCACCGGTTGACTGCCGGGTTCTCAGCAAGTGGGCGGATCTTCCGGATATGCTGTAGGGAGAAATGCCCCTGTCGTTTCGTCATAGGCATATGCCATCTTTGCCGGCGGCGTGTGCGCCGTGAGAAGGGGGGTCAGGCATGGCTCTAGTTCCAGGGCACGATCTACGGAGATCAAAAGACTGTTTTCCGGGTTGGCAAGCTCCAGCCCCGTTTCATTTCCGTGGAGCAGCTGCCAGCCTGTGTCACGCTCGTCACAGACAGCGTCTGTACGCAGCAATAGGCGGATCTGCTTTGTCTCATAGGCACGGCGTGTGAGAAATACCAGCTGTGCAGACCTCTCTGAATGCCTGGGATACATATAAAACACCTCCTGCGTTCTGTGCGGTTCCGGTCTGATTGTCTTAGATGCCGGACTGCTGATATACTATTATATCGCAGTTTTGAAAAAATTGCAAGTATGCAGGACGTTCTCTTTCCCGAAATGGCAACATGCACAAAATTCACAAGGAAATTCTTCTGAAAATCGAAAGAAAATCTGTTGGTTTTGGCTTGACATTTTCGGATGTTTTATGTTATAATATTTTTTGTACTGTCAGAGAGACCGGTTATAATCTTGCGCAATGCCGGCAGTGCAGTCTGACCCAACTGCCCTCTGCCTGGTTCCTGCTTTTTGCGGAACCGAGATTATTTTTGATAGAAGTTTAGATGGAGGAATTTACTATGGCAACAACTATGCCGAAAGTCGGCGAAGTAGACCGCAAGTGGTATGTTCTGGACGCTGCTGGAAAGCCGCTGGGACGTGTTGCGGCACAGGCTGCGCACCTGCTGCGCGGCAAGCACAAGCCGACATTTGCACCGCATGTAGACTGTGGTGACCATGTTATCATCATCAACTGCGACAAGGCAGTTCTCACCGGCAACAAGCTGGAGCAGAAGTATTATTACTGGCATACTGGCTGGATCGGCGGCCTGAAGAAGACGCAGTACAAGGTTATGATGGAAGAAAAAGCAGATGAAGCAATGATGATCGCTGTCAAGGGAATGCTCCCGCACAATACCCAGGGCGCAAACCAGCTGAAGCGTCTGCGTACCTACAAGGGCGCAGAGCACAAGCAGGCGGCACAGAAGCCGGAAGTTTGCGAGTTCTAAGGGAAAGGAGCAGAAAAGATGTACGAATCTAAGGTTAAATACTACTATGGTACTGGCAGACGGAAGCACTCTGTTGCAAGAGTTCGTCTGTATCCGGGTACTGGCAATATCACCATTAACGGCAGAAATATTGACGAGTATTTCGGTCTGGACACCCTGAAGCTCATCGTTCGTCAGCCTCTTAATCTGACTGACAACATGGACAAGATGGATGTGATTTGCACCGTTACTGGCGGCGGCGTTACTGGTCAGGCTGGTGCAATCCGTCACGGCATTTCCCGTGCACTGCTGGTTTACAGCCCGGAACTGCGTCCGGTTCTGAAGAAGGCTGGCTTCCTCACTCGTGACCCGAGAATGAAGGAAAGAAAGAAGTAT
The DNA here is from genome assembly GCF_019417665.1 of Ruminococcus sp. Classification (GTDB taxonomy): domain Bacteria; phylum Bacillota; class Clostridia; order Oscillospirales; family Ruminococcaceae; genus Ruminococcus_C. The sequence continues at coordinate 51,716 of NZ_DXUU01000002.1, read as the reverse complement.
GGTCTGAAGGCAGCACGTCGTGCTCCGCAGTTCTCAAAGAGATAAATTTTTTACTTTTCAAAGATATTGTAAGTCTCCGAAAGCCACGTGCTTTCGGAGACTTTTCTGTTTTTTTGATTATGTTTAGTATTGGCGTAAGGAATATTGTATTGATGCACTTTGAGAAAAGGTGGTCATCATAAAACTCTGCTGTACAGGACAATCCCCATACAGCAGAGTTTTTGCGTCATATCATAGAAAAAATAGTGTAGTTATAGTTGCTCAAAAAAAGCAAATTTGTCTAAGCTCTTTCGTTCCTTTGGATGGACAGCCTTTTCATTGGTATATCCGACTGCAAGAATATTAACAATCTCCAGATGGCCGGGAATGTTAAATTCCTTTTTCAGGATATCAGGTTTGAAATAGCAGATCCAGACGCTGCCTAGACCGAGAGATGCTGCTTGCAGCATCATATGGTCAGTCACAATAGAAGCATCAATATCAGTGGTTTGCTTTTCATCAAAGGGTCTTTTCCATGCGGTGCTGTGGTCAGCACATACAAGAAATGCCAAGGGTGCACCATAGATGTTTACTGCATTTCCCAGCTTTGTAAGGCTGGATTCATGTTCCAGAACCAATACCTGAACCGGCTGTAAATTTGCAGCAGTTGGGGCAATTCGTCCAGCTTTTAAATGGCGTTTCGCTTCTCAGGTTCTACGTGTTTCGGAAGATAGCTCCGCACAGAATGCCTTTCCGTGATCAGTTTGGAAAACTCCATGATAAATTCCTTTCGGCTGTACAGCTTGCAAATTATAATCGATTATGATATGATTATAGCATAGAGATTTCGAATTGACAAGTACCCACTTTTTTGTCATATACTTCCCAAAAAGTAAGAAAAGGAGAATTTCCATGAAAATCTGTCCCAAAGAGTTTAACTGTCCGGTTGATGCAACCATACAACTCATTGGTGGAAAATACAAAGCAGTCATTCTGTGGCATCTGATTAAGGAGCAGAAAAGATTCAGCGAACTAAAACGGCTTATCCCGAAGGCAACGGAAAAAATGCTGGCGCAGCAGCTGCGTGATCTGGAACGTGATGGTCTGGTTATCCGTACAGTTTATCCGGTCGTACCGCCAAAAGTGGAATATCGACTGTCCGAGTTTGGAAAAACGATTATTCCAGTGCTGGATGCTATGTGTCAATGGGGTTCATCGTATTTAAATATGTTAGAGCACCAGACGGATTGAGACGTTTAGAAACTTCATAGAAACAGGCTTTTAGGCTTGTCTTTGTGCAGCCTCCTCTAACCTCTTCATCCGCCGGAATTCCAGCGCCACCATACCGATGGTTACTGCGGCAGATAAAAAGTCCGCAATAGGACCGGTGTACAAAATACCATCAATACCGAAAATCAGCGGCAGTACGATCAAAAAGGGCAGGAAAAAGAGAATCTGTCGTGTCAGGGAAAGGAACATACCTTTCACCGGTTTGCCAATGGAAGTGAAAAATGTCGATGTAATGGGCTGGACGAAATTGATCCAGGTGAAAAACAGGAAAATTCGGAAAAATCTGACTCCGAATTCGTAATAACTCTCATTCCCTGATCCAAACAGGGAAATAATCTGCCTCGGAAATAGCTGAAACAAAATAAATGCCAGAATGGAAATGGCAGCGCCGGTTTTGGAGGCAAGTCCGTATGCCTGGCGTACTCGTGAATAGCGCTTTGCGCCATAGTTGAAGCTTTCGATGGGCTGCGTTCCTTGTCCCAGTCCGATGACAATGGAAAAGACTACCTGATTGACTTTCATGACAATGCCCGCACAGGCAAGGGGCACTGATTCCCCGTAAATGGAAAGCGCACCATAATACCGCAGAGAATTGTTCAGAGCGATCTGTACGATCATAATGGCAAGCTGGTTGAAACAGGATGCCATGCCGATGGAGGCAACCCGCAGCGTATACTGCCGGCGTGGGATCAAATGTTTCCACTGGAGGTTAACATTGCGGAACCGCACCAGATAGACAATCACGATCAGCGCCGAAATGACTTCTCCAATGACTGTAGCATAGGCGGCCCCTGCCATGCCCCAATCCAGCTTCAGGACAAAGAGCGCATCCAACCCTGTGTTAATGACTGCACCGGTCAGGTTGCAGATCATAGTCATTTTCGGGCTGCCATCCGCACGGATCAGATGACCGCCTCCGGTGGTCAGGATCAGAAATGGAAAGCCGAAAGCGGTGATGCGGACATATACCTGCGCCAGAGGCAGTACATCATCCGGCGAGCCGAAGCATTTCAGCAGAGGTGTCAGAAACAGCAGAGTCACAGCGCTGAGCAGTACACCGCTGAAAACCAGCATGGTAATTGCGTTTCCCATAAAATAAGGTGCTTTTTTGGTCTCTCCCTGTCCCATATTTAGATTGAAACAGGATGCGCCGCCGATGCCGAAAAGCAGGGCAAGGGCGATACAGGATGTGGAAAAGGGAAAGGCGATGTTTGTTGCTGCATTGCCCAAAGTGCCCACAGCCTGTCCGATAAACAGCTGGTCAATGATGTTATATAGTGCGCTGACCAGCATGGCGACAATGCTCGGTACAGCAAATTTCGTCATTAACCTGGAGACCGATTCCGTTCCCAGGGGATTATTTTGTTCCAAAGATCTCATGTGAAAAACCTCCCGCTGTACAAATAAGGGCAACACCGTGGCTGTTCTGAAACGGAACTGCTGGGTGTTACCCTATAAAAATTATTATAAGAATATCATATGCCGCAGAAAAAATCAAGAGGAGAAGTGTGAACAGTCAGAGAAATCTATTTTATATTCTCAATGAGATTTGTCATACACCAATTTGTAGACATCCTACAGTATTCACCTTTTCCGGAACAGCCGTGACGGACGGTGTCCGGCAGCTTTGGAAAATTCTTCTGTCTCCACGATCTGTTCTGCAATGGTGCGTCGGAATGCAGCAGGCAAAAGCTTCGTATCGAGAATGATCTCATACACTTCCTGTAGTTGGCTGATGGTAAACTTTTTCGGCATCATGTGAAATACAATATCCGTGTAGTTGATCTTGTTTTTCAGCCGGGCACGTGCTTCAGCAATGATCTGGTTATGGTCAAAGGCAAGGGGCAGTGTTTCTACTTCGTCCACGCTTTGCCACTGGGCATCTGCGATGTGTACCTGTTCCGTGTCGATCAGCGAAAGATAGGCACAGCTGATGACACGCATTCGGGGGTCACGCTCTACTGCGCCAAAAGTATACAACTGTTCCAGATAGAGATGATCCAATCCAGTTTTGGCGTGCAAAACACGCTGTGCCGCCTGTTCCAGGGTCTCATCCGGACGGACAAAGCCGCCAGGCAGGGCATAGCTGTTCTTAAACGGAAACTCATTTCGCTGGACCAGTAGAATATTCAGCTTTTGGCTGTCCAGCTTGCGGTAATTGTCGCTTGCACTTCTTGTCACACCGAATACCACGAGATCCACTGTGACCGCCATGGGCGTATAGGCGTTAGGGTCGTATTCGTTTAGAAACCGCTGTTCCTCGGCTTGTTTTTTTATATCATGCATCGTTGTTTCTCCCTTCATAAAGTTGATCAAACGGTACAGTCAGTCGTATATTGCCGCAGCCTGACAGTGCCTGCACCAGGCGTTCCAGTCCAAAGGCAAAACCGCCGATCTGCAAAGTACCGGCATTGTCCAATTGCTCCAGATACTGTCCGTATTTTTCCGGTTTCACATGAAAGATCTCCATCATTTTTTCCTGTAGACTGCGCTGCATGATCCGCAGATCACCGCCGCCCACTTCAATGCCGTTTATGACAACGTCAAAGGATTCTGTAGTCATCTGCAACAGTGTTTCCTCTGACATATCCGTAATTTCCTCGGATGGCAGCGCAAAGATATGATGGCAGGGAATCCATGTTCCTATTGGTGTCTTTTCGCCGTTTGTCAGCGGCATACGTTTCAGGAATACCACGGAGACGGTATCTTTGTTCTTTCGGCAGTCAGGCTTCATTTCATCACCGTAGATTTTTCGGCAGACTAAGCCATCCATAACACTGATCTCTGCATGAATGGACAGCGTTTCCATAATCTCACGCAGCAGGCTTTCGGCAAAGGCAAGCAGTTCTTCCAGAGACGGAATCTGCATTTCCAGATCCAGCTGCATGAATTCGCATAGCCGTGTTTCACGATTGTTCTCGTGGGCGATAGGGCGGAAACAGTGGGCGAATTGATAGTACCGCTCATAACCGGCGTGTAACAGCAGCATTTTGTACATCTGGGGAGAATCCCCAAGGCAGGCAGAATCGCCGTCGATCTGCACATCGAATGTGGGATTATAGATCTCCCCACCCTTTGGCTGTAAAATGGGCGTATCATATTCCATGAATCCACGCTGTTCCAGAAAGTTTCGTACGGCCTGTTTGATTGTTCTGCCCATGTTCAGATTTTTTTGAACCACGGGATCTCGCAGATGTGCCATGATATCACGCATGTGCATCACCCACATTTCTCCGGCGGCAGAAGTCGGCACCTGTATGATCTACCCGGACAATGCTGTTGATGATATCCACATACTTGTCTATGGCATCGTGCGCTTCTGATTCGGTGATGTCAGCGTGAAGCAATGTTCCGAATGCAGGGTGATTGGTAGGGCATACCCCGATCCAGCCGCTTGCGGAGTGTTTCAGACTATAGATACCTTCCTGACAATATTCTGTACATGTCTCACACATTTCCGCCCGGTGAGTACAGGAAATGCTGTCCTTCATATTGACGGTAATCCCATTCCGGACAAAGTTATAAGAATCGCAGCCCACTCGCAGTCGGCGGTGCACGTCTGTATTTTCCCATGCGATGCGGCTGCGAAGCTGGGCGAGATCTGCAAATTGCGCTTGCCAGAATTGCCGGTTGCCCTCAGAATAGTATAGATCCAGCACACTGATGTAGATCTCGGTGCCGTATTTTTGTTTCAATTCCGCTGCAAAATCAATGAGCTTTGGCAGTTCCTGGGCATTCTGTTTCATGTACACAAAATTCAGCCCGATGGTTTTCACTCCGGCACGGCAGCATTCCTCTACGATCTGCGGCGTTCTGGCTGCGGCAGGGCTACATGCAATTTGTGCGGCAAGCTCCGGTGTCAATGCATCCATGGAGATTTTCAGCACATCAATATACTGCTGCACCGTGTCCATATGGCGTATCAGCTGCGTGCCATTAGTGGTGATCTCGGTCATCCGGAATATACTGCGGCATGCCTTGGCAAGCTCTGCAAAATAGGGACACAGCAGCGGTTCGCCGCCGGTAAACGTGATATTTTGAAATCCGTGCTGTGCAATCCAGTGCAAGTTGCGCACATATTCCTCTGCACGAAGCACCGGTGCCTGAAGACATGTAGGGGTGTGGTTCTCCATTCCCAAGTCAGACGGGCAGTACTGACAGGAAAAATTACACAGATCACTGATGGACGCTCTGAGAAAAATGCTCTGTTTTTCTGCGATAAGACGTTTCATAAGAATGCACCTCACTGTTTCTGTTCTAGTGTTAATATCAATATGATAATAACAGTATAGCACATTCAAGTTCGTTTGTCAAGGGGTCGATAAAATTTTATGGAGAATCAACTTTTCCAGAAACAAAAAAGGTGCAGCTGTTTTTTTAGCCGCACCCTTTCTACACATTTTATACGTGTATTTTCTCACTTAAACACTGCCAGCAAGAAGCCTGCTGCAATTGCCGAACCGATAACGCCGGCAACGTTGGGACCCATAGCGTGCATCAGCAGGAAGTTGGACGGATTTGCTTTCTGTCCTTCCTTCTGTGCAACACGGGCTGCCATAGGAACGGCGGATACACCAGCCGAACCGATCAGCGGATTGACTTTTCCGCCGGTAACCAGATACATGAGCTTGCCCACCAGCAGACCTCCGATGGTGGAGAAGCAAAAAGCAGCCAGCCCCAAGAAAACGATCATCAAGGTTTGCAGGGACAGGAATGAGGATGCCACTGTTGTAGCACCTACAGAAATCCCCAGGAACACTGTGACAATATTCATCAGCGCATTCTGTACTGTGTCGGACAGGCGCTCTGTCACGCCGCATTCCCGCCACAGGTTACCTAGCATCAGACAGCCGATGAGAGGTGCTGTAGATGGCAGCAGCAGAATGACAACCATGGCTACCACAATGGGAAAGAGAATTTTTTCTGTCTTGGATACCTGACGTGTCATTTCCATCTTGACTTCCCGTTCTTTTTTGGTAGTCAGAAGACGCATCAGAGGCGGCTGGATCATGGGGATCAGCGCCATATAGGAATATGCTGCAATGGCGATTGGTCCCAGCAGTTCCGGCGCCAGCTTACTGGTCAGGAAAATTGCCGTCGGACCGTCTGCGCCGCCGATGATGCCGATAGAAGCTGCCTGGTTGCCGTCAAAGCCCAGACAAACTGCACCGAAGAATGCCAGAAAGACACCCATCTGCGCAGCAGCACCTAGCAGCAGATTCTTCGGACTGGACAGCAAAGGTCCAAAGTCCGTCATAGCACCGATGCCCAGGAAGATCAGGGACGGATACAAGCCAGATTTTACACCGATATACAGGATATCCAGCAGACCGCCGTTTGCCATAATATGTCCATAGCTGTGATAATATGCGCTGCTTTCATCCAGGAATGCGTTCCACAGTTCCGGGTGATACAGGGCGTTGGCAGAGCTGACGCCGTCCACAAAGAAGTTCGACACGTTTACCAGCAGACAGCCGAAAGCAATGCCCACCAGCAGCAGCGGTTCAAACTTTTTCTTGATCCCCAGATATAGCAGCACACAGGAGATGGCGATCATCACAAGGTTTTTCCAGCCGCCGTCGGCGAAAAAGCTCACGAAACCGGAATCGTTCAGCAGATTTTGAAGGGTCTCCAGAATATTCATTGATACCCCTCCTTTATGCCAGTACGATCAGCGGCGAACCAGTCTCTACCGTAGAACCCTTGGAGACAACCACCTGTGCCACCGTACCATCTTTTGGCGCCAGGATCTCGTTTTCCATTTTCATTGCCTCCAGTACCACCAGAAGCTGTCCAGCCTTGATGGTATCTCCCTGCTTGACTTCCACACGCAGGATATTGCCTGGCATAGGTGCATTTACCGGTTCTCCGGCAGCAAGATTCACCGCCGGTGTTGGTGCAGGAGCAGCGGCGGCAGCCGGTGCTGTCTCTGCCGCCGGTGCAGCTGCCGGAGCTGGTGCACATGCTTCATATTCGTCAAGCAGTACAGCCTTTCCTGCCTCTACTTCTACCTCATATGTTTTTCCGTTCAGGGTTACTTTATACTTCATCCTCTTTGACCTCCTTGATCGAAATAAAGCGCAGTTCATTCAGCGGTTTCTGCATTTTGTATGCCACCACAGCCATGACCATTGCCGCTTCCTTGTCGGGTACGTCATATAGCTTCACATGACCGGCAGAACCGGGTGCAAGGGGCTTTTCTGGTGCAGGTTCTTCTGCCGACACCGGCGTCTCTATCGGGGCAGCAGCTGCCTTTGCTGCTTCGTTCTTCTTTGCTTTTGCCTTGAATACAGCGCCCATGATATAGAGCACGATCATCAGAAGCAGAAGTCCGCAGAATACGACCAGATAACCGAATACTGCCGTAACAGCTGCATCGCCGATGCTCATCTTTGCCGCTGTGGCAATCTCATTTGGCATAGATGTCCCTCCTTACATTTCCTCAATGGTATATACCGCTTCGTTTTCTTCCTGCGCCTTCCGTGCCTTTAGGAACTTCACTGTCTGATCCGGGAAGCAGATATAGCTCATGAGATCTTCTTCCGATCTTGCCAGATCACCCAGCGCTTCTGCCGCCTCCTGGAATTCCACACCAGTGCGTTTTTGATCTTCGATCCGGCAGTCCACCGGTTTTCCGCCTTCGCCCAATACCTGGGTAATGAGATCCTCACTGACCGGTGCGGGAGCGATGCCGTATTCGCCCTTGATATAATTCTTGATCTCCTTGGAGATCTGCTTATAGCGCTGTCCCAGCAGGACATTTGTCACTGCCTGGTTGCCTACCATCTGGGACAGAGGTGTGACCAACGGAGGATAACCCATATCGGCACGAACCTGAGGGATCTCTTTCAGGGCATTGTCGAATTTGTCCATTGCCTTCATATCCGTCAGGTTGGCGATCATATTGGACAGCATGCCGCCGGGCACTTTATATACCAGCGCTTGTGCATCGGTGCCCAGGCTCTTGGGATTGATCTGACCATTGTCAATATACTTTTGCTTAATGGGCTTAAAATAATCGTTCACTTCATTGATGCGTTTTTCATCCAGACCAGTTTCAATGCCGTACTGCTGGCAGGCGTAGAACATGGTCTCTGTTGCCGGCTGGGATGTGCCGCCGGAGAAGCAGGAGGTCGCTGTATCAATGACATCAATGCCGGATTCAATTGCCTTGGTCAGCGTCAGATATGCCATACCGGTAGTGCTGTGGGTATGGAGGATCAGCGGCATATCGCCCACGGCGTCCTTGATCCCCTTGATGAGATGCTCTGCCTCATAAGGTGTCATGGTACCTGCCATGTCCTTCAGACAGATGGTCTGAAAGCCCATTCGCTTCAGTTCACGGCACATTTCAATATACTTATCCACTGTATGCACCGGGCTTTGGGTATACGAAATACAGCCGGATGCAATGGTATTCTTGGTGGCATATTTCATGGTAGCATTCAGCGCCGTTTCACAGTTGCGGAAATCGTTCAATGCGTCAAAGATACGAATAATGTCAATGCCGTTTTTGATGGAAAGCTCAATAAACTTTTCTACCACATCATCGTGATAATGCTTATAGCCCAGCAGGTTCTGACCACGGAGCAGCATCTGGAGTTTGTTGTTGGGCAGATTTTTCCGGAGCTTCCGCAGGCGTTCCCACGGATCTTCGTTCAAATAGCGCAGGCAGGAATCAAATGTGGCACCGCCCCAGCATTCGATGGAATAATATCCTGCCTTGTCCATGACCGGCAGAATATCTTCATAGTCTGCATAGGGCAGGCGTGTCGCCATCAGGGATTGGTTTGCATCACGCAAAACGGTTTCAGTAAATTGTACTTTTCTCATATAGGAACCTCCTCATGAATCGGCGGACGCTGCATCAGGCTCAATGCCGTCCTCCCAGGAAATATTCTTATTGTTAGAGTATAACATAAAACCATGAATATTTCCACGTCTTTCTTTAAGCTCTTTCATTATTTTGTTTTTTGGATTTTTTCCTTTGTTACCAAAAAGAAACACCCAAATTCATTTCAAAAAAGAGGATATGTCAAAATAGTATGGAATGCTATGAACATGCTCTAGTATGTGCAGAAATTTTTCAGGAATTCCCAACATAGACCAAAGTGGTGTCAAGAAGGATACTTTATTTGGAAAAATGAATACTTTTTTCTGAAAGGAGCTTTTGATTTCCGTGTAAAACAGCGGTAGACAAATCCCAGAATTTATGGTAAAATAACGAATGATAGGGGTCTATTTTCCAAGAAAAACAGGAATGGAGAAGAAATACATGGAAATCATTCGGAGCAAGCCGAGAAAAGCCGTATTCAAAAAGAGGTATCTTCTTTCTCTGGCAGCGCTTTTGATCATTGCCGGCATAGCAGCGGTGCTAGTGATTGGCTGTATGGGAACGCAGAGGATACAACAGAATTTTTCCGAAAACGGGCTGGCTGTCGGAAATAACAGCATTCCTGTGATCGCTACACCAATAACCAGTGCAGAGCCGAAACCTTTTGACTATACCCTTTGCTTTGCCGGCGATATATGCGTGGCGGATAATGCACGCACCACGGCATACTGGAAGGATCAGGAAAGAGATATTACAAAGTGTATTGATCAGGAAATGATCGACCATATGCAGGGTGCGGACATTTGTTTCGTGAACAACGAATTTCAGTATTCTACACGTGGTTCGGCATTGCCCGGAAAGCCGTGGACTTTCCGGGGTGATCCGGAAAATGTCTGCGTCATGGAGGACCTGGGCGTGGATATCGTCTCCCTTGCCAATAACCATGTGTATGATTTCGGCGAAGATGCCTTGTTGGACACCATGGACACTCTGACGGATGCCGGAATCCCTTATGTGGGTGCTGGAAAAGACCTGGACGAAGCCTCGGCGGTGTATTATTACGAACTGGACGGTTTTACCGTTGCGTTTGTCTCCGGTACTCGTGTGGAATGGATTGAGGAAACAAAGGGTGCTGCGGAAACCACGCCGGGCGTGTTTCGTACTACAGATCCTTCCTTACTCTATGCCCGTACCAAAGAAGCGTCTGCCAATGCGGACTTTGTGGTAGTTTACATGCATTGGGGCATGGAAGCAGTGACGTATCAGGAAGAATATCAGACAGAAACGGGAAAAGCACTCATTGCCAGCGGTGCAGATGTGGTCATTGGCGACCATCCTCACTGTCTTCAGGGCATTGAGTACTATCAGGGAAAACCGATCCTGTATTCTCTGGGAAATTACTGGTTCAACGGCAAGGTTATGGATACCATGCTGGCAGAACTGCACATCAGCGGCACTGCGGAGGATTATGCGGTGCAGCTGCAATTGATTCCTGGCAGACAGGAGAATTGCCAGGTGAAATATCTGTCAGAAGAAACGGAACAGGATGCATTTTATCGGAATATGGGGTATCTTTCCAGCGCCTATGGGATTTCCATTGATGCGGACGGCTATGTGACGGAACTGGGCGCGGAAACAGAGATAGAATAGAAGCAAAAACAACGGATAGACTGGCGGTTTATCCGTTGTTTTTGCGTTGAATTGTTTTCATAACTGTATGCCCAACCGTTTGACAATCCCTATCCCATATGATATACTATAATTGACAAAAATATAGATATTCTGTACGATTCCAAGCGAAAGGCGGTGGCGGCTTGTCCGGTATCCAAAAGTTGATCTCTCTGATCTTATCCGATGAAAAATTGCAAAACAGCAGATCCTTTTCTTCTCAGGTGTACCAAGACGAGCCGATCCTGCATACAGCGGCGCAGATGAAAAACTATCTGCCGCCGGAGATCCGTGCTATGAAAAAGCTTGCGCAAAGCTATGATGCCTATCATCATTCTGATGAGTGGCTGTTCTATGAGCAAGGGAAGATGATGGAAACATACGAGGATGATTTTCCGAAGGCTGTGAATTTCAACCGTTATTACCCCACATACCGCAGCATGAACAATGACCAGCTCCGCACCTACTTCACCTGGCGTACCAAGGTGCGGCGGGGCACTGTGGAAAAAATAGATATCTCCTATGTGTTTGTGTATCTCTACGAGATGCTCAATCAGATCGGTGTGCCGTCTCCAGAAGAAGGCTTTACCATGCTCCGGGAGTTTTGGGTGATCTACCGTGAACTGGATGCCCAGATCGATTCCTATATGCCTGCCTGGCTGAGGGATTATGTGGTCTATTATGGTCTGGATTACGCCTTGTTGGAGGATTCCGACGACCTGAAATTTGACAATATACTGCTGACGCTGCTTCAGCCGGATAATCATAGCACCCATGAGATTTTTTCGGCATTGGCAGCCTTTTCTACGTATCATATGGAAAGGTCCCGGTTTTATCAGCAATATCCTGAGGATATGAAGCAGGTGGTGTGTCGTGTTTTCTCTGCACTGTCAGCATATTATGAAAAATACCGCAAAAAAAGCTTCTGCGAATCCCTGTTCGGGAAAAAGGCGACATGCACCTATTATATGTTCCGTTCCGCTGTATTCTATTTACAGGACAAGCAGGACCGGGAATATGTGATAAATCCCATTCACCGTTACCGGTGCAAAAACGGTATCTGGACATGCGAAAAGTATTATGGCAGCTGCGGCAAGCACAAGGAACTGGGTGCAATCCTGAAAACAGTGGACAGCATGATGCGTAAGGCGTATGATTTCCGCTATCCCATGAAGCCGGCAACGGAGAAAAAATATCTTCTGAACCTGATACAGAAAGAAGTTGATCAGTTTCTGGCAGAGAAAAAAGCCAAGACCGCACCAAAATTTGAGATGGATATTTCCAAGCTCCGGGACATCCGCCGGGAGGCAGCCATTACACGGGATAAACTTATTGTGGATACGGAATCGGAAGAGCCGGAATGTTTTCCAGAACCAACTCCAGAGCCGGTTTTGTCTCCGGAAACACTGCCGGAACAGAACAAATCTACCGCCGGACTGGATGCCATAGAAGTGGAATTTCTGCAATGTCTGCTCTGGGAAAAGCCCTATGATGCACTGCTCCGGGAACATGGTGTCATGCTGTCGGTACTGGTGGACAGCATCAATGAAAAGCTGTTCGATCAGTTTGCGGATACGGTGATCTTGTTCGAGGGCGATGTACCGGAGCTGATCGAGGATTATGCAGATGAATTGAAAGGAATGATTACTCCATGAAGATACCAAAGCGGATCGCTTCGGCGATCATCAATTCCCTGAAAGGCGGCGTTGTGCCCCGGATCGGTCTTCCATATATTACCGTGGGCAGAAAAAACGAAATTGACGCACTGCTGCATGATGTGGATATTATGGCAGACGGCGGTGCGGCCTTTCGCTTTATTGTGGGGAAATACGGCAGCGGCAAGAGCTTTTTGCTCCAGACCATCCGCAGCCATGTTATGGATCGGAACTTTGTGGTAGTCGATGCGGATCTCTCTCCGGAACGGCGGCTTCAGGGTACGAAAGGGCAGGGGCTTGCCACCTATAAGGAACTGATCCGGAATATGTCCACCAAGACCCGGCCTGACGGCGGTGCACTGACCTTGATCTTAGACCGCTGGATCAGCAATATCCAGAATGAGACCGCAGCGGAAAGCGGACTGGACAGCAATGACCCGGCGTTTCGCAAGGCAGTGGAATCGAAAATCTACGAGGTCATCGGTGCGCTCAATGAAATGGTGCACGGCTTCGATTTTGCAAAGCTGCTGACCATTTATTATAACGCTTACTGGAACGGCGATGATGAGAGCAAGGCAAAGGTTGTGAAGTGGTTCAGGGGCGAGTATAACACCAAGACGGAAGCCAAATCCGAACTGGGCGTGAATATCATCATCACAGACGAGGACTGGTACGAGTATATCAAGCTGTTTGCCGTGTTCCTGAAAAAGGCAGGCTACAGCGGTCTGCTGGTGCTCATAGATGAGCTGGTGAATATCTACAAGATTCCCAATAGCATCACCCGGCAGTACAACTATGAGAAAATTCTTACCATGTACAACGACACCCTACAGGGCAAGGCAAAATATCTGGGTATCATCATGGGCGGTACGCCCCAGTGCATTGAGGACACCCGGCGTGGGGTATACAGCTACGAAGCCCTGCGTTCCCGTCTGGCAGAGGGACGGTTCGGCAGAGAGGGCATCAAGGATATGCTGGCGCCGGTGATCCACCTGTCACCGCTGACCAATGAAGAGATGCTGGTGCTCATTGAAAAACTGGCGGATATCCACGCCGGACTGTTCCGCTACGCTCAGACATTGACACAGGAGGACATGATCACCTTTATCCAGATCGAGTTCGGCAGGATCGGGTCGGATTCTCATATCACACCCCGTGAGGTGATCCGGGATTTCATTGAACTGTTGGATATTGTGTATCAGAATCCCCAGATCAAGGTGACAGAGCTGCTGCATTCCGATCGTTTTTCCTATGCTAAGGCGCAGGTGAACGAGGAAGATGCGGCAGTTGCACCGGAATTTGCGGAGTTTGACATATGAACCAGACAAGGAAAATTCAAGTAAAATGGCGCTATATTCTGATTGGAATATTGGTCTTTCTGCTTATGATGATTCCATTCCCTGTTCACGATGCAACTGGTACGACGGTAAAATATGTGGCTGTACTCTGGAGCTTTCGGAGAGACAAGGTTGTGCTGGAAGAAGATGTCGGCGGTGAGTGGAATCATGTGAAATACCGCATTGTATATCGGGGCAGAATTTTTGTGTTCCCGTATGCAATCGAAGATGACGAAATACGTTATGCACAGTGGTGATTGATTTTGCGATTTTTAAAGTGGATTGCTTTGAAAACATCCCATTCGAAAAAATGATGGGTCAAAAAACTTCATTGCCTGCGCCTTGCGCAGAAAGGAACTGACATGAACATTTTCGACCGCTACGCCCCATTTGTCCAGGATTTCATCTATCAGAATCATTGGGAATCTCTTCGTGCCATCCAGGTTGCTGCCGGGGATGCCATTTTCAATACGGATGAAAATGTCCTGTTGTCCGCTTCTACTGCCTCCGGCAAGACCGAAGCGGCTTTTTTTCCCATTCTGACACTGTTCTCTGAAGATCCGCCTGCCTCTGTAGGTGCTATTTACATCGGACCGCTGAAAGCACTCATTAACGATCAATTTCTGCGCCTGAATGATCTTTGCGCCGAGGCTAATATTCCCGTCTGGCACTGGCACGGAGACGTGGCACAGTCTCACAAGGCGAAGTTGCTTAAAAAACCTTCCGGTATTTTGCAGATCACCCCGGAATCCCTGGAAGCACTCTTGCTTCACAAGCACGCTGCCATTTCCAAGCTGTTCCACGACTTGCGCTTTATCATTATTGACGAAGTGCATTCTCTTATGCGTGGTGACCGCGGTGGTCAGACCCTTTGTCTTATGGAACGGCTTTCAAAGCTTGCCGGTGTCAATCCCAGACGTATTGGTTTGTCTGCCACCATTGGTGATCTGGAGGGCACTGGTGCGTTTCTCGCCTCCGGTACAGGCAGGGGCACGGTAATTCCCCGCATCGAAACAAAAGGTACAAAATGGCGTCTTTCCATGGAGCATTTCTATATCCAAGGGGAACAGTCTGCCCAGGGAAAGTCTGTGGAACAGGCATTGCCGGAACTGGCGCAGAAAACAGATATTGCCCCGGAACATGCGGATCCGGGCATCGGTTATATTTTTGAGCATACCCGTGGGAAAAAGTGTCTGGTCTTTGTGAATTCTCGGGAGGAATGCGAAGCTGTTACCACGACTTTGCGGCAATACTGCGAGGCAAAGCACGAGCCGGATCGGTTTCTCATTCACCACGGCAATCTTTCCGCTGCCTACCGGGAAACCGCTGAAGCTGTCATGAAAGACGAGGAACAGTTTCAGACCACAGTTACCACTGCTACGCTGGAACTGGGCATTGACATCGGGCGATTGGAACGTGCATTTCAGATTGACGCACCTTTTACCGTATCCTCCTTTTTGCAGCGCATGGGACGTACCGGCAGACGGGATCTGCCGCCGGAAATGTGGTTTGTCATCCGGGAAGATCCGCCGGAAGCCCGGGCAATGCTTCCCACTACTGTACCCTGGAAACTGATCCAGGGCATAGCGTTGGTGCAGCTCTATGTTCAGGAACGTTGGGTAGAGCCACCGAGGCTGGATCGTCTGCCCTATAGCCTGCTGTATCATCAGACCATGAGTACCCTTGCCTCCTGCGGAGAGTTGTCTCCGGCAGCACTGGCATCCCGTGTGTTGACGCTCAGTTATTTCCACAGGGTCACCCAGGAGGATTTCAAGGTGCTCCTACGCCACCTGTTGTCCATTGATCATATCCAACGCACGGAAAACGGTGGGCTGATCGTGGGGATTGCCGGAGAACGGATTACGAATTCTTTCAAGTTCTATGCAGTATTCCAGGAAAACGAGGAATATACCGTCCGCTGGAATTCTCAGGAACTGGGGACGATTGTTCAGCCGCCGCCAGCAGGGGAAAAGATCGCCATTGCCGGGCATGTCTGGGTGGTAGAGGAAGTAGATCACAAGCGGCATCTAGTCTACTGCGAACAGGTGAAGGGAAAGGTTCCGGCATATTTCGGAGAATGCCCCGGAGACATCAATACCAAGGTGCTGGAACGGATGCGCATGGTGCTGCGAGAGAATATGATCTATCCCTATTTGATGAAAAATGCCGTGGCAAGGCTGGAACTGGCACGGCATACAGCGGCAAATTCCGGTTTGACAGAAGAACCGTTGATTTGTCTGGGCGGTGATATGTGGTGTCTGTTTCCGTGGCTGGGGTCATATGCTTTTTTGGCATTGGAGCGTTTTCTCAAGATCAAGTGCGCACCCCATCTGAAGCTGACGGGCATGGATTCCTCCCGGCCGTACTTCATACAGTTCAAGATGCAGGCAAGCAAAAGTCAATTTTTCCAGGTGCTGTCAGAGATGGAACGCCAGCCCTTGGATCCTATGGAGCTGGTCTATCCCAAAGAAGTGCCTATGTTCGAAAAGTATGATGAGTTTCTGCCGGAAGAACTGGTGAAAAAAGGGTTTGCCTATGGTGTCCTTGCCATTGACGAAATGCGGGCACGGATTCGAAATTGGAACGGAAAAATAGCGGAAAGTGTTTGAAATTCCGGTAAGATTTGCAGCAAAAATAATAAAAACGCCCATATCCCGATTTTTCCAGGATATGGGCGTTTCTTCGTGCCGGAAAAAGGCAACAAAAATCCTCGCAAGCATTTGCTGCGAGGAGACAATGCGTCATATTTCACTGTCAATCTTACCATGTTGTTTTGCTCCCAGACCTGGGAGCACGTCGTCCCTATGACGACGGCTGATAGAAAAGAAGATTAGTAGATGATTTTATACAATGTAGGGTATATTGCAAAGTATTCATCCAATCGGCTTCGTTTGCTGGAACCCGGATCGTTGATCACAAAATTAGAAAGAGAGAATGTAGTTCCGGTAGAACCAGTATAGCCGGTGACCAGTACATAGTGCTGACCGCCATTGGATTTTTTTGCACCGATAATGACTGGTGTACCATCTTGCAGAGAATTGTAAATCTGCTGCATCTGTGCTTGAGTGAGAGAACCGCTTGCGTCCTCTACAGTGTAGCCCAGATCGGTGCAGGAAGACCACAAAAGATTGTCTCCGCTGAAACTCAGTTTGGAGATCATTTTGTCCGGTGTAGTAGCTGTACCTGTTTCATAAGAATACTTCATCGAAATGGCAGTTGCCAAACAGCCAACCTTTCCAATGGTAGAATATGTAATCTTTTTATTTGCCCACTGGGAATCGAATTGCTTGTAGTCTGGTGCATTCAGCTGTACTGCTTCATGTCCGACTTCTGTCATGATACCGCTGGTGAGATCGAAATATCGGGAAGTGCCGTCAATGGTGATCCATCCAGTCTGCATTGCACCTGTCGTCGGGAGAAAATAATAAGAATTTCCGTCGATTTCTACAAGACCCGTGGCAGCGCCGTTTTCTGTGAGATAAACCTTGTCGGTATCGTGGATGCACCAACCGGTGAGCATTGCGCCCGTCTCTATATTGAAGCAATAGAGCTTTCCGTCAATGGTTTGCCAGCTGGTAAGCATTACACCTGTTTCTGGGTCAAAATAATATGTAACACCGTCCACTGCTGTCAAGCCGGTTGCCATACCATTTTCTGTGAGATAAACTTTGCCGCTGTCTGTCTGTATCCAGCCGGTATGCATTACACCGGAAGTGAGGTCGAAATAATACCGCTTTTCGTTGATGGTCTGCCATCCGGTCTGCATGAGTCCAGTCTCTGGCAAGAAGTAATGGATCTGATTGCTGATGATCTGAAGTCCTGTGAGCATCACACCGTCTGTACCGCAGTAGTAAGTACCTTCTTTGGTAGAGATGAGTCCCGTTTGCATAACGCCATTTTCGTCAAAATAATAGGACTTGTCGTCGATCACTGCTTTGCCTACAGCAAGAACACCATTTGCATCTGCCCACATGGTACCGTTTTCGGTGACGATCCATCCGGTCTGCATCAGCTTGTCCTGGGAGAAATAATAATTACTGCCGTCAATGACAGTCAAACCAGCTGCTGCGCCATCTGCGGTGAAATAATAAGTGCCGTTTTCATTGGTGACCCAGCCACTTGACGGAACGGCATTTTCGTCATAATAATAAAGAGAACCGTCCTCATAAGAGATCCATCCGGTCTGCACGCAGCCATACTCATCGAAAATATACGGTATGCCATCGATTTCCTGCGTGCCGGTGAGCTTTCCTGCCGTTTCATCTACGTAGTACAACTCTTCATGATAGGAGAGCCAACCGAACACCGGAGTGCCAATTTCTGCGTTATAATAATATCGCTTTCCCTCAACCGTTTGCCAGCCGGTGCGCAGCGCACCATCTGCGGCAAATAAATAAGTGTAGCCGTCTTCCAGAGTAGTCTCGTCCTGTGCACAGCTTCCGTCGCTGTAGTAATAATATAAATTATCATCATTTGAAACATACCAACCGGTCTGGCTGATCTGATTGGAAGAAACACTGCCTGTCAGAACACGGTTACCGCTGTCTGTGACAATGAATCGGTTCAGTGTTTGTATATCATCTGTTTCGGCATCAGCCGCCCCTGCGGAAACTGCACCAATGGTCAGTGCTGTCAGCAGACCACTTGCTGCTGACAGAAGTAATTTGCGCAATTGAAGCGCCATGGTTTCACGTCCTTTCGAATCAGGCAATCGCTTGTTTCCATTTCGCAATTGCTGCCCTGTGTTTTCGTATCAAATCGACAAAAAATGAAAGTCGATTGTAATCAAATTGTCATGAATCCACTATTTATTATAACGAAGTTTCCCTGCAATGTCAATCGTTTTCAGGGCTGCCTTAAAAAAAGTGTCGAATTTTCAGCGCACTGCACAAATCGTGCCGGCAAAACAGCTGGATTCTGCACAAAAGTGTGCCGAAATTTCACCCATTTTCAGGATTTTTCTTGCGGTTTTGCCCAATTAATAACATGTAACAAACGATTACAAAGCAACTTCGAATTGGTTATTCCGGCAGAACCACAGGCGCTGGCGCACTGATGACATTGTAATATTCCGGACGGCGGTCACGGAATACCCCCCAGCTCATGCGCATTTCTTCCAGTTCGTCCAGGTCATATTCCGCCAGTGCAATGCCGGGCTTGTTTCTGTCCAGCTGCTGTAACACTGCTCCAGTGCCGTCAGTGAGGAATGATGTGCCGTAGAAGCAGAGAGAGGAGGATTGCTGTTGGTTTTCCTCATCCGGTTGGATGGTTTCCGTGCCGATGCGGTTTGCCGCAATGACCGGCATGAGATTTGCCGCAGAATGTCCCTGCATACAACGCTGCCAGTGAGGTGCACTGTCTACTTCTAAAATTGGTTCCGAGCCGATGGCTGTGGGGTAGAAGAGCAGTTCAGCTCCTTGTAAAGCCATGCATCGTGCTGCTTCGGGAAACCATTGATCCCAGCAGATGCCCACACCGATTTTTGCATAGCGGGTGTTCCATACCCGAAAACCGGTATCGCCGGGGGTGAAGTAGAACTTTTCCTGATAAAAATGGTCGTCTGGGATATGTGTCTTGCGGTAAATGCCCAGCACAGTGCCGTCTGCGTCAATGATGGCAATGGAATTGTACAGCGCTGTTCCAGCACGCTCATAGAAGCTCACGGGCAGTACAACGCCTAGTTCTCTGGCGACCTTACGAAGCCGCAGGATCGCCGGGTTATCTGCCGGGGACGTGGCGAGGTCATAGGACGCATAGCGGCGTTCCTGGCAGAAATAAGGGGTCTCGAACAGTTCCGGCAGCAGAATGATCTGTGCGCCGGATGCTGCTGCATCTCGTACCATTTTTTCCGCAGTGCAGCGGTTTTCCTCTGCATCCGGAGTGCACGCCATCTGTATGGCGGCAGCAGTTACTTTACGCATCAGAGGCAACTCCTTTCAGAATGTGGGATCTGCTGGGTGATACAGTGGATATTGCCGCCGCCCAGCAGGATCTCCCGTGCGGCAATGGGAACGATATTTCTCGTGGGGAACTGTGCCGCCAGAATTTCGCAGGCGGTCTTGTCCATCGGATCGCCGAACTGAGGCACAAGCACAGCTTCATTTGCGATGTAAAAATTCACATAGGATGCCGCCAGTCGTTCACCGGGAGTGCGTGTCGGCTCGCCGTCCCAGAGATCCAGCTCCCGGCATTCTTCCTCCGTAATGCACACAGGCGTCTGGGGAATGGGTAAGCGTGTGACTGCGATTTTTCTGCCGCAGGCATCCGTCTGTTGCAATAGATAGTCCTCGCAAGCCTTGGAAAGCGCATATTGCGGATCGCTCTGGTCATCTGTCCAGGCGAGAACAACTTTTCCCGGAGCTGTAAAGGCGCCGATGTTATCCACATGTTCATTTGTCTCATCGGCGTAAATGCCCCGCGGCAGCCAAAGTACTTTCCGGGCATTCAGCATATCACAGAGCTTGTCCTCAATTTCTGCCTGGGTCATATGGGGATTGCGTCCGGCACTGAGAAGACAGCTTTTTGTGGTGAGGATAGTACCGTCGCCGTCGCTGTGGATACTGCCGCCTTCCAGAATAAATTCCCGGCAGTCGTAACAGTCTGTGTGGAACAGGTCACAGACTTTCCGGGCGACATGGTTGTCCTTATCCCAGGGAAAATACAGCCCGTCTTCAAGACCGCCCCAGGCGTTAAAACCCCAATCCACGCCGCGGACATTGCCTGCCCGGTCACGGACGAAAGTGGGGCAGACATCTCTTGCCCAGGCATCATCTGTGGAAAGTTCCACGAGCCGTACTTCTGGAGGGAGCATGGTACGGGCAGTCTCGTACTGAGAAGCATCTACCAGCATCGTCACATTTTCCGACTGTGCAATGGCAGAAGCTACAGCAACAAAGGCATCTCGTGCCGGCCAGCCGCCTCTGCGCCAGGAATCTCCCCGGATGGGCCAGATCATGAGACAGCTGTCGTGACGGTCGAATTCCGCCGGCATGGCGAAGCCGTCTCCACGAGGTGTGGTATGTAAAATTTGCATCCTATCATCCTTATCTATGTTTTGATTGCCTTTATTATACCACATAATTTTCCGGAATGCAATCGAATTCTAAGGGCATATTTCAGCGATAAGGTGGCAATGATGGCGAAAAGGAGAGCAATGAAGGTAAAATGAAATGCAGTGTATAATCAAAATATTCCTGAGCAAACTAACAGTGGAGGTGAGAGTTATGACAAGCAAAGAACTGTTATATGTGGAGGATGCACTGGGACATGAACAGTATTTTCAGATGCAGTGTAAGACTGCAGCATCACAGATCCAGGACGAGGATCTGAAGCAGTGTGTACAGCAGATGGCGGAGAAACACCGGAAGCTGTTCCAGAGCTTTTATGGCTTACTTTAAAAGAAAGGAGGCAGTAACATGGATGACAAGAATCTGATGGAAGGTATTTTGCTGTTGGAAAAGGGTGTTTGTGATCTGTATATGCACGGCACCATCGAATCTCCTACCAGCAATGTACACCAGGCATTCAGCCAGGCGCTGAACGACTCCCTTTGTATGCAGGACACCTTGTATGACAAGATGGCAGCAAAGGGCTGGTATCCCACCGACCGTGCGGAGATGACAAAGCTCCAGGCAGTCAAGAAGAAGTTCCAGTCGGTACAGGGTTAAGCAAAAAGACGGACACCTCACGAAGAGATGTCCGTCTTTGTTAGTTTCTAAAATTACTTTTGTTTATTTTATTCTTCCGTGGGCAGAGAATTGATGAGATGTACCAGGAATTTCAGCAGGGCAATGGCATCGTCTGAGCCAAGCTCGCCGTTGGCGTTGCAGTCGGCATTTGCTGCCGCCTGGTCATTCAGGGAAACAGAACCAGCAGATACTTTGTTCAATAAAACTGCATCAGTAATGTCCACTCTGCCGTCCAGGTTGACATCACCATAGAGCGTTGCACCGGATATATTGCCGGAGGACGCTGTGGTAGTTGTGGTAGTTGTGGAGGAATCCGTCGTGGTGCTTTCGCCGTTGCCTACTGTAACCTCAAAAGAAACAGTGTTATCAAAAACCCGATATTGATACCGGATGTCATCGCTGCATGTAATACGAATCGTATATGTTCCCGGAGTGGAACTATCAAATTCGGAGATATCCACAAGAAGGGAGTCACTATCCATTTCCATTGGATTGACATTGTCAAAAATCACATCGTGATTCGATTCTCCATAATAGTAATCCAGCGTAACGCCAAGTCCGGTCAGATCCAGCCCTTCACCAATGTTATATGTGAGCTTAGCCGGTAAATTGGTCAAGGAAAGATATCCTTCGGATTCATAGATCACGTATTCCGATGTTGTTGTTTCAGTCGTGTAGATATCCGAATCGGTTGTTCCCGAAACAGAACTGGCGGTAGTAGTTGTTTCTGTAGTAGTTGTTGTCTGTACTGGTTTTGTAGTTGGTGTTGTCACTTTCGGTGTAGTGCCGTCCGGCTCAGTACCCCAGATGAGTGTATCGCCGTCATACATGGTGATCTTATCTGTAATCACCATAGCATCCTCGCCGCCCTGAGCAAGTCCTTCAAAGGAATAGTCATTGGTGGGATCCCACACGCCCTGTACATTGTCCGGGATGGAGATACGGAACTGGCATTCGCTGCGGTGTTCCGACTGTCCAGTGGGCATTACCACGCTGCCGTCTGCGAAGGAAAGCTTCACGTAGTAAATATTGCCGTCATACTGGATCGGGTCGGAAATGGACATTGCGCCCTTGTCAGAAGCGTGCTGGTCATAACCGATCTTTACGGAAATGTCATTTGCAGACATGCCGGCTTCTACCAATTCAGTGATATCGAAATAGTAATTGTAGGAAAGATCCTTGACAAATCTTGCCGGCCATGCAGTGTGGTTCAGGGCAAATACTTTCAGTTCAGTATAGCTGGACGCTGCCTGGTTCACAGAAGCAGAGATGGAGAATTCATCCCACTTCGGTGTTTCTGTGGGCGGGAAGTCCGAATCAGAAGTGCCGCCGTACTTTTCTACCATAGCGCACAGCGCTGCGGTATAGCCTGCGTTATAGTCAATGGCAACCTCAGAATACTGATAGTCACCGATCTTGTCGGAATAGCCGTCCTGCTGATCCGGACCGCCTACCAGTGCACCGTATAGGATGTGGGCATGTTCTTTGGCATCCTCGCCCTCAGTCTGACCGATACCGCTCCATTTGTCATTCCATGCACCGCTGGAGGTTCTGTGATGCCATGCATGAGGATAATCCTCGCCCATACCAACAACATAGCTGAAATTTTTGGAATTATCACCAAAGCAATAATTCATAGTATCATCGGCAAAATCCGTGTATTTTTCAATAAGTGCAGTATCCCCTGCAAAGAGCTCATCCACTGCAACATATGCCAAAAATGCAGTGGTAGTAGCATGCCGCAAAGAACCCCATTGGAACAGCCATGCCAAGCCATCCGGTGTATGTGTAATTTGCTTTCCGCCATAGCCTGTGGTCCAGTATTCCAGATGCTTTTTGAACTGATCCTTCCAGGTAGAATCGCCAGTGTTGATGGCATACAGTAATGTACCGCCCTGCTGAACATCGTCCCAGCAGTGGCCCCAGGTATATTTCAGGTCAGAGGACTGTTCCTCCTTGCCCAGATTCGGGATATAATCCGATTTGCAGAGATCCAGATACTTTTGCTCACCGGTTGCCATATACATCCAGTTTGCTGCAAAGAACAGATCATCATAGAATGTGGAGATCTTATAATAGGATTGTTCCTCCGGGTCATCGCCGATGGAACGGTTTTTGTCAGCACGGTCAAACAATGCCTTTGCGTGCTCCAGATATTCCGCTGCCTTTTCCGGCTTGGAATCCTTGAAGTTCAGATAGCCGGTGCACAGTGCTGCTGCCATCTGTGCTTCGATACAGCTGTCGTTGCAAGTATAGTACGGACGTTCTGTTTCACCCTTCATCAGCTCATACTTTGCCATATACATTTCAGCTGCGCCCCACCACACGTGGTCGAAAGAGCCTTCACCGATCATATAGACAATTTCATCGCCCAGATCGCAGCCCACCAGATAATCCAGAGCGAACTGCAAGTTGTTCTCATACATTTCGGTTTGGCCGCATTTTTCCACGCCGTCACGGTATTGGTACAGACCCCAGCCCAGCATGGTGGCGGAATAGGCATTGGTCAGGGTGAATTTCAGGTGGTCGCCGGCATCGAACCAGCCGCCGGGGACAAAGTCGTTTGTCATAGAATCGGCACGCCAGGTGACTTCGTTCCACTCCGGCAGTTCGCCGCTTTGCTGTACCTCGTAGAAAAACATCGACTTTTGCAGGGCTTCACCATAGTTGTACTTGCTGTTCGACTCGGCAGTTGCGATTGCAGTCGGCACAGCCGCAGCCGTTCCGGTGAACGCCAGTACTGCGGCGGAGATTGCCGCAATCCATTTCTTCATAATCAAATCCTTCCTTTCACAGAATGCACGTGCATTTTTCGCACTGTTGTCAATCCAATTATTTTTATTGTATCATGTTCTCATTGGAAAGTCAAGATTTTTTGTGAAAATACACGGAAAACTGTTTTGCAATAAGACGCTGCTGCAAAAAAGCCCCACACCAACGGATTCTCTCCGTCAGTGCAGGGCCTTTTATATTATTTTAGATCAGATTTTTCGTGTTGCTTTTAGGAGGCATCCGGCAGGGAATTGATGAGATGCACCAGGAATTTCAGCAGGATAATAGAATCATCTGCACCAAGCTCGCCGTTGGCGTTGCAGTCGGCATTTGCTGCTGCCTGGTCATTCAGCGAAACAGAGCCGGCAGATGCCTTGTTCAGCAGAACTGCATCGGTAATGTCCACTCTGCCGTCCAGATTCACGTCACCGTATAGAACGTTGGTGTCTGCGCTGGCGCTGCTCTTGGAAGTTGTGGCCTCGCTGGAATTTGTGTTGGAGGCGGAACTTGAAGTGGCTGTGTTTATAGAAGTTGCTGAAGATGTGGTGGCCACTGTGCCAGAAGCACTTGCAGAAGAAGCTGTAGTTTCGGTGGATTTTGCAGTGGTTTCCGAAGATTTTGCAGTAGTCGTGCCGGCAGTAGTTGTTGTTGTCTCAGCCGGTGTAGTTGTTGTGACAACGTTTGGCTTTTCCGGGCCAGTGACCTCGCCTTTGACAATGCCGCAGCCGACTGTGGACATGTAAACTGTACCAAAGGTGTTCATATCACCTACCAGGAAGTTGCCGTTTCCAGTACCACCGTAAAGCTTGTTCTGATTGATAAGCAGCCAGGATTCACCGCCGTCTACAGAACGATAGATGCCCTCTGGATCGGATTCCTGAGGTTTACCGTACATATAAAGCGTATTCAGACCGCCTGTTTTCTCCGGTGCACCATAGCCTACGGTCTTACAGTAGAAAACATCCAGTTGTTCCACTGTTTTGCCGCCGTTTGTCACATGATACATGCCGTACCAGCCTGCACCCAGGATAATGTCATCCTCACCCAGATAAGCGATTCTGCCGGCACTGTCGCACTGATCATACATGGCAATATCTGTACCAGTAAAGGTTTTGCCGTAGTCTGTGCTCACATAGAATGTATAGTGTGCATCAGAAAATTCCGCTGCCGGTTTGGAATAACCCCAGGAAGAATTGTAGTAGGTCGCATAAGCGTAAACCACATTGGGCTGATTTGGTTCTACCAGCATATAGGTCGTTTTGGAACCATATGTGGAACTAATGCCGGAACAGCTGTTCCATGTCTGTCCCCAGTCGTCAGAGTAGCTGACATTGCCGTCGTCTTTACCGGATTTGAAAATGCGGTATGTGCTGTCATCCAGCTGTGTGATGGCAGCCTTTCCACCGGGAGAGTTTGCCATTGTTGTCCAGGTCTTGCCGCCGTCAGTGGTGTAAAAGCCGGGAGCAATGTCGTTCTGATTTTCTGCAATACGAACCATTACGTCCGGGTTCTGAGGACAATAGGCAATGGCACAGGTAGAACCCATGTTGGGCTGATACTGTTTGCCAGGGACAGAAGTGTCTGTATGCTTGAATCCGTCGTAGTCACCGATAGCGGAATATGGTGCATCGCCGGGAATGCTTATCATATCCAGTGCAACGACTTCTTCAATGCCGTTGGGGTGGAAATAGAACGCAGGAGTATCAGCCCAGGTGTTGTCGCAGGCAAATACGCCGTTACCGGAGGTGACAAAGAGTCGGTCGCTGTCTCTTGGATCCAGTACAATGGCGCCTGCCCAGTGGATGGCCTTGTACTGTACCCAATCGAAGCCGCCGTCCTGGAGATATTCTGCCTCCAAGGGCTGTCCCCAGCCTTTTTCATTGCCGGGCGTCATGCTGGTCCAGGTCTTTCCGCCGTCCTCAGATTTGAAGAAGCGGTCGCCCCATGCAGGACCATGTTCTTCAGTCCAGGCTTCCCACATCTGAGAATACCACAGACCGCAGGTAGTTGCTACCAGCTTGTTGGCGTCATTCGGGTCACTGAAAACAGCACCAAAACCGTTCCCTGAAGGAGAAATGTCCGTTACTTCACCTGTTTTGGTGTTGTATTTGTATGCGCCGCCGGCACTGCCGTCGAATACGATACCGGCAACATAGCTGATGAGCAGATTGCCATCAGCATCCACATTGATGCGGGACGGATAATAGTTTGTGGGAAGATCGGCGCTCAGGGCTTCGAAATCGTCACTGCCCACATCAGCCACATGGACATTGGTCTGTCCCGAAATGGAGGTGGCAACATAGACCTTTCCATCCTGGATCATAACCGAAGCCACACCGTTCTGGTGGTTGTACTCATCGCTGGTGAGAGATTTTACCACATGGTTATCCCAGGTGGGCCATTTAATGGTGTTGCTGAACATACCGAGATCGTCATAGCCCTTTACAGGCGTCCAGGTAGAACCGCCGTCCTTGCTCATGATCAGTGCAGAAGAGCCGCCGGCAACATCGCCGCCGCAGTACAGAATATCTGGATCGTCCGGATCAACTGCAATGGCTTCGCCGCACTGTCTGCCGTCACCGTTGCCGTGTACCTGGATCAGATCTGTGACATCGATCTCTTCAAAAGTCTCTCCGGCATCATGAGAGCGGAAAATAACAGTGCGTGCACCGCTGAAATAAGCACATCCGCAGAGCAGATAAATCGTATTGTCATCATTCGGGTCGAGACACATGGCGTCTACACTCAGAAGGCCACGATCCTCTTCGTTCAGAAATGCCAGGAGTTGCACCCACTCTTCCTTTTCATAGTCATAGCGGTAAGCACCGCCGACGTCAGTACGGGCATACATCTGGTCGTCGCCGGTGACAATGCCGGAGACAAAGCCGCCGCCGCCGATCTCTACCGTGTCCCAACTCATAGAGGCTTCAATGGAGTCTGTCGCTTGGACCTTCATTGGTGATACCACAGCAGCTGTACCGATACCAGTGCACAGCAGAACTGCTGCCGTTAAAACTGATATACATTTGTTCTTTTTGTTCATGGAGAATCCCCTTTCCAAAGAATTTGGCAGTGCATGAAGAAAGAATGTCCCATTGCACTGCCGGGCAGATTGCATTTATATTCATTCTTATTATAGCACACTTTGTGCAGAATTGCAAGAATGGAATAACATTGCAGCCGAGATTTGTATATTATATCTACAGCATGGGGCGCTTTTTCGGCAATGTGCACAACATCCTCAATAATGCACAAAATCTGGGGAGAACATTTGGCGAATTTACCACATGACAGCACAAGGAAAGTGTGGTATAATACAATAGATGTAACCACTTTGTAAGATTTAGAAGATTTTTTGTTAGAAACATTACAATTTGGAGAAAATACAAGAAGAGAAACGACAAAGAAGTAAAAACGGAGAGAAAGGGAACGATTATGGCGAAACGATCGAAAGCCGGCGTTTGGGAACGCTTTTCGAGAACAGGAGTTATTTTGATA
Organism: Ruminococcus sp.; assembly: GCF_019417665.1. Lineage (GTDB taxonomy): Bacteria > Bacillota > Clostridia > Oscillospirales > Ruminococcaceae > Ruminococcus_C. Next base: position 23,995 of record NZ_DXUU01000002.1, on the reverse strand, counting down.
TTATTGTATGTGATGTTTATTATTCTGGGTTTTGCAGTGCGCCTGCTGTTTTTCTCGGACGAACGGAGCACGAGTATCATCCCCGATAATAACAATGTCATTGCTTCGGCAGAGGGCACTGCTGTACAGAGTGCGGCAGTTTCGGAAACAGATGGGAACAGCGAAGCGACCAATGCGAACATTCTGGAATTGAAAGTGGATCAACAATTTCTGGCAGTGCTGGAAGGAAACACGGCGGGTATTGCAGTAAACATGTCCACTACCGGTCAGGCGAGTGCAGGCGATCTGGTCTGGAGCAGCAGCGATGAATCCGTTGCCATAGTAGACGCCTCTGGTACAGTCACCGGCGTGAAGCAGGGTAAGTGTGATATTACCGTTGCAGTCAAGGGAAACGATGCGATCTCCCAGACTGTGCCGGTGACAGTGCGGAAACTGGAGCAGAAGGACGGCTGTACGTATATTGACGGCATTCTCATTGTCAATAAGACCTATGGTTTGCCGGAAAGCTTTAATCCGGGACAGTTGGACGCCACAGCAAGGGCAGCTTTTGAGCAGCTGAAAGCAGATGCTGCAAAGGAAAATCTGAACATTTATATTGGCTCGGATTACCGGGACTATCAGTATCAGGTGACCATTTACAACAATTACAGCGAGCTGTATGGCTGGGAGATGGCGGATACTTTCTCAGCACGTCCAGGACATTCCGAGCACCAGACAGGATTGACGATCGACTGCAATACGATAGATGATGCCTTCGGAGAAACAGAAGAGGCGGCATGGCTGGGAGAACACTGTGCGGACTATGGATTTATTGTGCGATTTCCAAAGGAAAAAGAAGATATCACCGGTTATAAGTATGAGCCGTGGCACATCCGCTATGTGGGTGCAGACGTGGCGAAGGAGATCAATTCCCTTGGTTTGACCCTGGAGGAATACTTGGGTGTGGATTCTGTATACACCACATCTTGGGAAGGTTGATCGTGACAGTACAGCATATTATAATAGTATAACAGATCTCCGTGCCTTTGGGTGCGGAGATTTCTTGTGGGAAGGAGGGCAATATGTTTCTTTTGCAGCTTCTGCTGGGCTTCCCCGCACTCATTGGAATGGGCTTTTTGCCGCATCCATTTGGGATCATACTCTTTCTCGCCTGGGCGGTGCAGCTGATTTTCTGGAAATTGCTTCAAGAGTATTACCCTTATGCCGACCGAGTGCGAGGGTATCCGTCAGCGGAACGGGGCGTGTACCGCCGTCTGTTCAGTCGGAAAGCCATGCCTTCTTTGACGCATCTTACTGTGCCGAAGCAGTCTGTGCTGGCACAGGATGCTGCCGGGAATCTGTTCCAGATCATCCGCTATAAGCAAGTCCTGTATTTCCGGATGCTTCGTCCTAGACATAGTCTGAATGATGATGCAATATTACAAAACCACTTAATGACATATTACCCCAATCTAAGCAGCGGCAAAAAATGCGGCAAGAAAGATTTCCGATTTCCCGTGAGTCAGGTACAGTCAGTCTCCTACATAGAAAAACCTGTGGAAAATACACGATATGCTGCCTTTGGTATCCTGCAACTGGAAATGAAGGACAATACGGATAAGAAAATCCATCGCTATTATCTGCTGTCGAAGCTGTCTGCGGCAGAACTTGCCCTTATGTTCGATCCTGTGCCCTTTGTGGATGAAACGAAAACGATATTGGAATATAACACAGTCTGGAGCGTTCTGAAAACATTAGGGACACCGAGACTTTGTAATCTGATATTGCAGGTGGGGCTGTGGTTTTCCACGGCGTGGCTTCTTTCTTTTACAATATTGTCATCGTCGTATTTGTTTCTGCCTTTGACATTCTGGCTGATCTGCACTGTGCTGCTGATGCTGCTGTGCTGGACAAACGGCAGCCTTTTCTTCTGGGGAAAGGCGGATGATACAGAGCAGCCGGGATTATTTGGAACATCGCCCTGCGTACACTATGCGCTATTTGCACCAATGCTGATCCAACTGGCATTTTTGACACATCGGGTGAATTTAGTTGTTTCTGATTGGGGGCGTTATGCTGTTATTTGTTTTATTTTCGCCGTAGTACTGAGCGTATTGTTTCTCTATTTCTGCCGAAATCGGACAGCTTCTGGTGTTGCGTGGATGATAGGGCTGTCGTTTCTGTTTTCCATTTTGTCTGTAGTCTGTGCGAACCAATTGTATGACCCATATATTCCAGAAGAACAGGCTGTGATTATAATCGAAAAAGAATATCATCGGGGCGGTACAAAGAGTCCAGGATCATATTACATTACGGTACAGCGTTCAGATAAATCACAAGAAGAACTGACGGTTACTGGAAGATACTACTATACCGTTGAAGAAGACGATACTGTCATACTGCAGAAACCCCCCGGATTGTTCGGAATTGCCTATTTTACTTTGGAATAAGACCGAATCTGAAAAATACACACTCAAATACCAAAAAAAATTTCAAAAAACCATTCCCAAAAGAAGAAAAATGTGCTATAATAGAAACAAAGCCGCCCGAACCCAGGGGAAACCTGACGATTTGCGGCAAAACTATCAAAAAAGAGGTTTTTGAGATGGAAATCAAGAAACAATCGACCACATGTCCGAAGGAGAAGCCCCAGGACGAGAGCAAGCTGGGCTTCGGTCATATCTTCACGGATCATATGCTCATGATGCCCTATGACGAGGGACAGGGCTGGCATGATCCAGTGATCCTGCCTTATGGGGATATCACCCTCAGCCCGGCGGCAATGTGCCTGCACTACGGTCAGACCGTGTTCGAGGGACTGAAAGCATACCGTCGTGCAGACGGCGGCGTACAGCTGTTCCGTCCGGAGGAGAACTTTAAGCGTCTGAACCGTTCCAACGAGCGTCTGGTTATTCCGGAATTGCCCGTAGAACTGGGCTTGCAGTGCCTGAAGGAACTGGTTTCTGTAGAAAAGGATTGGGTTCCGCATCAGGAGGGTGCGTCCCTTTATATCCGTCCGTACATTTTCGCAACAGATCCCTTCCTGGGCGTACATCCGGGTGAACATTACCTGTTTATGATTATCCTGTCTCCGTCTGGCCCGTACTATGCTTCTGGCCTGGATCCGGTCAACATCTATGTGGAAAACAAGTATGTCCGCACCGTCCGCGGCGGCATGGGTTATGCCAAGACTGGCGGTAACTATGCAGCTTCGCTCCACAGCCAGGATGATGCCTATAAACAGGGCTACTCCCAGGTACTGTGGCTGGACGGCGTAGAGCAGAAGTACATCGAAGAAGTAGGCGCCATGAACATTGCCTTTGTCATTGACGGCGAGGTAGTGACTCCGTCTCTGGAGACTGGCTCGATTCTGTCGGGTATCACTAGAAAATCCGCTTTGGAACTGTGCCGCAGCAAGGGCATTCCGGTTTCTGAGCGCCGTATCACCATCCAGGAGATCGCCGATGCCTATGATGCAGGCAAGCTGACAGAAGTATTCGGCACCGGTACTGCCGCAGTTATTTCCCCGGTAGGCCACCTGAAGTGGGGCGATAAGGTCATGGTCATTAATGACAACAAGATCGGACCTGTTTCCCAGATGATCTATGACACCCTGACTGGTATCCAGTGGGGCAAGATTCCGGATGAATTCGGCTGGATTGTGCCCATTGACTGATTGTGATTATGCTGAAACAAATCCTTTCCCCCAAGACCTGTGCAGAATGCAGGCTTTGCTGCGGTTTTGACTGTACTGACCTCTGGGAACTGCCGGTGCTGCCGGCGGAAACTGTAGAAGCCGTTCACCGTAGAGATTCTGCTGTCGCTCTTACAGCGGCAGGCGAGGAACAGACCTTTACCGCACCGGAACTCCGAGAGAATGAAATCTACGCCTGTCCCATGCTGGGAGAGTCTGGCTGTATTATGGGTGACGAAAAGCCCTTTGACTGCAAGATCTGGCCGTTCCGCATGATGCAGGATGAGACCGGCGCTTTGCGGATCGCCGTGGCGTCTTATTGTCCGGGCATGGAGCAGTATACAGAGAAGCAGCTCCGGGATTTCTTGTCCCAGGGACTGGCACAGCAGATTCTGAACTATGCCAAAGCGCATCCGTCCCATGTGAAGCCCTTTTCGGCGCAGTATCGGATGATCTGGTGAACATGCAGCAAAAATCCGTACCTGTAAAGGTGGGGATGACGTTATAACGAAAAATAACCTGGGAAGATTTTGTTCTTCTCAGGTTTTTTGATCTTACGGACAAATTGAAATTTATCCTGTTAAATAGATTCATATTTTTCGTACTCATCTTTTAAAATGGAATAATATAGTCTTCCGATATATTTATCATCTATAAAGAAGCAGTCTCTTAATGTACCTTCATATGTAAAACCACATTTTTCAATGACTCTTTTTGATGCACTGTTGATCGTCATTGTGCATATTTGAACTTTATGCAATTTGATTTTTTCAAATCCATATGCGATAACCGCCTTTGTTGCTTCTGTTGCAAGACCTTTGCACTGAAAATCCGAACCGATACAATATTCTATCTCCGCAAAGTTATTCTTACTGTCAACAAGGTAGTATGCTATTTGACCTATGCAGTCTAGGGATATTTTATCTATTATAGCCCAACGATAATAGTCTTCTTTTTCATATGAGCCGATATATTTATCAAGAAGTTCTTTTACTTCTAATTCCGTTGTGTAAACCGGTTCACGGTATAAAGATTGTATCTTTTTATCGGCGATCCAGTTTTTTCGCATTGATGCATTATCTGAATATTCAAATCTGCGAAGAATTAATCTTTCTGTTTCAATGGTATTCGTGCCGATATGTGTAAGCATTTTCTTTCCTCCAACTTCCGATTTATTATCATACCAATTATACCACCGAAAAAAAGAAAAGTCAATTCAGTCAAACACAAAAAACGCAAAGCCACTTCTGACACACTGCATCAGATTCTGAATTATGCCAAAGCTCATCCGTCTCATGTGAAGCCTTTTTCAGCGCAGTATCGGATGATCTGGTGAATATGCAGTAAAAATCCGCACTTGTAAAGGTGGCGTGACATTATAACAAAAAACCTGGGAAGATTTTGATCTTCTCAGGTTTTTTTGATTTTACAGGCGAATTGAAATTTCCCATTATTTTTTAATTTTAGAAATATCATCCAAATAGAATTCAATATAGCCGCATTCCGGACAAACGGCAGCTTGCACCTTACCAAGATTGTCTTTGAATATTCCCTGTTTCGTAATTTTCAAGCCATATGCCGCACCTTCTACTTTTACATCGTAGTTTTCAATCATTTCAGATTCACATCTAATACATTTCTTCATATCATTCACCTCCTCAAATTTCGATTTATCGTCACACCAAAATTATACCACCGGAAGAAAGAAAAGTCAATCCAATCATAAAAAAGAAGCCATTTCTGACACACAGCATCAGAAGTGGCTTCCACATACTCTTATCAATCCCACGTCAGTGATTCTCTTTTTGGCATCACGTTTACCTCATTGTCCAGTGCAGCAACGAGCCGATTCCAGGTTGCCGCATCGACTTCCCCGGACGGTGGAGCACTGGTCAGTTTCTGGAATTCCTGGACTGCGTGTGCGGTGGTATTGTCAAATATACCGTTTGCCTGCACAGGCGGCAGCTGGGGGAAAATCGATTGGATCGCTTGTAGGATACCCTGAATCAGATACACGCTGGCACCTTTATCGCCGAGAGAATAACTGCAGATTCCCGCCGGAAAAAGGACAACGGCATTCAGCGGTGGTACGACTTCATCCAGATATGCTTCCACAAGGGCATTCCACGTGGCGGTATTTGCTGCGCCATTGGGGCGAAGCTGGTTTTTCTGTTGAAATTCCCGGACAGCGGCGGCAGTTTTAGGGTCATAGATGCCGTCCGGTGCAACACGTGGCAGGTCTTGCACATGGGAAAGCCCATGCAAATAGGTCTGCAATTCCCGGATATGTTCCCGTTTTTGTTCTTCGGTATAAGCCATTTGCGCATCTCCTTATCTGATAATATATCCCGGTGCTTGATACGGCTGCTTGTTATACCCATATTTCAGATCTGAATACAGACTCGTAATGGCATTCCAGGCAGCTGCACCTACGACACCGTTCTGAGGATAACCGAACTGTCGCTGAAAGGCAATAACGGATGCCTTTGTCATGGGGCCGAAATAGCCTGTGGCATTTACCGCCGGGATCTCTGGATAAGTCTCGTGGATGAAAGAGAGATACGTTTGCAGCAGTTTCACATATTCGCTGGTAGTGCCTTCCCGCAGGACAACGCCCGGATATAGCACCACGTCATTGACGGTGGTATCTATGGGAACGGATTCTACAATGCCGGAATATGCGTCAAACATAGCATACCAAGTGTCACCGTCCACGATTCCTGTCTGAGGCAACCCGAATACTTGCTGCAAAGATTTCACGGAAGTCTCCGTCTGCGCCCCGAAATATCCAGTGATCTCCACAGGCTGCACTGCTGCATAATAAGCGCCAATGACAGCAAGATAATACTGAATGGTGCGGACATCCTGCCCCTGCATGCCGATCTGCAGCGTGCCCGTAAACTGCTGTTCCACTTCTTCCATGGTCAGTCCCTCTGAATTCAGTTCCGCCAGATTCTTGACGCTGGTGAAAATGTAGGCAATTTGATACCAGGTTGCTTCGTTGACCACGCCAGTTTCCGGCAGTCCAAAAATATCCTGAAAGACTTTTACGGCTTCCTCTGTGATATAGTCGAAATCGCCTACCACATCACCGATCTTCGGAATCGCAGGGTAGTTTCTGGAAATGCGGTTCAGCTGAACCTGAATGGTACGCACCGGGTCGCCGCTGTATCCCAACTCCAGGGGGAATCCAGGATAGGAAGGTGTATTTGTCATAACGGGCACATTTGTTACAATATCAATGTTGTCGCCATAATAATATTTCAGGATCTCATACGGCGTCATGCCCTGTTGTGCCAGGGGGACAGTTCCCCATTGGGACAGTCCTTCACATGTCACCGTAGTACCGTTGCAGAAAGCGGTGAACATCGGCTCAACGCTGCCCTGCCGGCGGACGTAGGAATTGAACAATTCATCCACCAGTTGGGAAACGTTTTCAAATACTTCTCTGCCATATATGTACTTCTGGTCAAACTGAGTGGAGTTCGTGATGTCAAAAGGGTATCCTCTCGCACGATACCATTCTGTATAGATACGATTGAGGGCAAAGCTGACAATGACGTAAATATTGGCACGGAGAGAGTTTTCCGGCCATGTAGGGTAAATTTCGCTGGATGCTACGTTTTTGATGTAATCTGGAAAGGAAATGGTGACATTTTCTCCGTCATCCTGGGGACGCCCCAGATGTACGGTAATGTCTCTGGGAATATAAGGTTCTCCGACTGGCATAGTGTTTCTCCTTAAAGATTCGGTTCTGTGTTGCGGTATGTGATGGTTTCCGGTTCTTCCTGGGGATAGATGGGCAGGGGAATCATGGAAAAGATCTGACGGGATGTAATGCCGGCGAAAACCGGCACACTTTCGCTGACCTGACGGTAATAGCCTGAAGCGTAAACACTCACATCATAAGTGCTGTAGGGCTGTAATTTCTCATTCTGATCCAACGACAGGGAAGCTGCTGGAACGGGCAGGGCAATTTTTTCTGTTTCACCGCTTTCGTCGGTGACAGCCACATGCTCCAATTCCATTTGTGTTCCAGTGCCATTGGTGATGAGAACAGAAACGCCAGGGATAGCTCTGGCATTTCCGGCGGAACGGGCGATGACCTGAATCCATCCAATAGCGGTCTGTGGGGCATTTTCTTTCTGTTGTGTTTCCGGCTGAATTTCCATCTCCGGTGCTGGGGCAGGCTGTTCTGGTATAGGCATTGGTTCCGCAGGGATAACAGGTTCTGGCATAGGCATCGGTTCTGGCATGGGTGTGGGTTCCGGTGCTGGGGCAGGCTCTGGCGGTGCAGAGGGTTCCGGTTCTGGATTTGGTGCAGGTTTTGTTGCAGGAGTTGGTTGGGATGATGCAGAAGCAGGCGGCGCTGGATTTGCTGCTTGTGCATTGCGATACAGCCGCATGAGTTCCTCTTGATATTCCTCCGGTGTACGGGGATGCTGGTTTTGATTTGGCATGAAAAAATTCCTCCTTTGAAAATGCAGCAGTCAGATGCAACTGATACATGTTTATGCGTGCCGCTTTTCGGATATGCCGAAAAAAAGGAGCCTTATTACAGGCTCCCTCTGAATCAGCGTCGTTCCGTTGCAGCTGACGGTTCTGTCAGTGCATCTCTTCGGAAGAGGAACGTCATACACCATAGTGCAGAGATCGCAACCAGAATATAGATCGCACGGCTGATGAATGATGCTGCACCGCCGAAGATCCAGGCGACGAGATCAAATTCAAATACGCCGACCAGACCCCAGTTGATACCACCGATGATCAGCAGGATCAGTGCTAGCTTATCCCACATGGTATTCACCTCATTTCCGCACTCGCTGTAAAAATACTTGTCCGCTTTCTACAGATGTGCAGAAATAGTATTCCACACGAGAAAAATGTTATACATGAATTACATTGTACGGGAAAATGCGGCAAAATTCGACAAAACTTACGGAAATTACGACGCATTTTTCATAATAATCAATAAAACCGCATTGCTGTTTTTGTGCATTTCTACAAAAAAACCGATTTTTCCGGGTTTTTAGCGAAATTCTCTTGACGACTGCAGGGAGATTGTGTATAATATAAAAGGTGATAAGCTGATTGGATGAAAGAATGTCTTCGACTGAAAACCTCTTTTTATTCATGGTTTTATCGATTTTTTCATTTGATTTTATCACTCGTTTTGTTGTCTCCTTTCTTTTGTTCTACTGATTTTATATGATATGAAAGTCCAGGATGTTCGTTTATCCTGGCATTTTTTTTGCCCAAAACACGCTTTGCTTTAAATAGGAATACTGCACCCAAAAAAGCCCCTGTCTGCGTCCAGACAAGGGCTTTTCTATGTTTACATTCGGGAATCATTGCGACAGCTTCTGCCGGCTGCTTGTCCGCAGGGTGCAGGTACTGTCAAAGGTCAGTAAGGTTTATGGTCGTATGAAAAAGAACAGATCTTACTTGTTTTTGATTGCAGCCTGTGCAGCAGCCAGTCTTGCGATCGGCACACGGAACGGCGAGCAGGAAACATAGTCCAGACCGATTTCGTGGCAGAACTCAACAGATGTCGGGTCACCGCCGTGCTCACCGCAGATACCACAGTGCAGCTTGCTGTTTACGGGCTTGCCCAGGTCGATAGCCATCTTCATGAGCTTGCCGACACCAGTCTGATCCAGTTTTGCAAACGGATCGTTCTCGAAGATCTTTGCGTCATAATATGCGCCCAGGAACTTACCAGCATCGTCACGAGAGAAGCCATAAGTCATCTGAGTCAGGTCGTTTGTACCGAAGCAGAAGAAATCAGCTTCCTTTGCGATATCGTCAGCTGTCAGAGCAGCTCTCGGGATCTCGATCATGGTACCAACTTCATATGTCAGGTCACTGCCGGCAGCAGCGATCTCAGCATCAGCAGTTTCAACAACTACCTTCTTAACAAACTTCAGTTCCTTCACATCACCGATCAGCGGGATCATGATTTCCGGCTTTACTGTCCAATCCGGGTGATTCTTCTTCACATTGATTGCAGCCTTGATGATAGCCTTCGTCTGCATCTTTGCGATTTCCGGATAAGTAACAGCCAGACGGCAGCCACGGTGACCCATCATCGGGTTGAACTCGTGGAGAGAAGCGATGATGCTCTTGATCTCCTCAACGGTCTTGCCCTGAGCGTCAGCCAGCTTCTTGATATCCTCTTCCTCGGTAGGAACGAATTCGTGGAGCGGCGGATCCAGGAAACGGATGGTAACCGGATTGCCTTCCAGAGCCTCATACAGAGCCTCAAAGTCGCCCTGCTGCATCGGCTCGATCTTAGCCAGAGCAGCTTCTCTTTCTTCAACAGTATCAGCGCAGATCATTTCACGGAATGCAGCGATTCTGTCAGCCTCAAAGAACATGTGCTCGGTACGGCACAGACCGATACCTTCAGCGCCCAGTTCACGAGCCTTCTTAGCGTCTGCCGGTGTATCAGCATTGGTACGAACCTTCATGGTTCTGTACTTGTCAGCCCAGCCCATAACACGACCGAATGTGCCTGCGATGGAAGCGTCAACGGTCGGGATGATGCCGTCATAGATGTTACCGGTAGAACCGTCGATGGAGATGAAATCGCCTTCTGTGAAAGTCTTTCCGCCCAGTTCGAACTTCTTGTTTTCTTCGTCCATCTTGATGTCACCGCAGCCGGATACGCAGCAGGTACCCATACCACGAGCAACAACGGCAGCGTGAGAAGTCATACCGCCGCGAACAGTCAGAATACCCTGAGAAGCCTTCATACCGGTGATATCTTCCGGAGAAGTTTCCAGACGAACCAGGATAACCTTTTCGCCCTTTGCGTTCCAGGATTCAGCGTCGTCAGCTGTAAATACAACCTTACCGCAAGCAGCACCAGGAGATGCGCCCAGACCCTTGCCCATCGGAGTAGCAGCCTTCAGAGCCTTTGCATCGAACTGCGGGTGCAGCAGTGTGTCCAGGTTTCTCGGGTCGATCATCAGAACAGCTTCTTCTTCTGTCTTATGTCCTTCATCTACCAGATCACAAGCGATCTGCAGTGCAGCCTGAGCGGTTCTCTTACCGTTACGGCACTGCAGCATGTACAGCTTCTTGTTCTCAACAGTGAATTCCATATCCTGCATGTCGTGATAGTGGTTTTCCAGTGTATCACAAACCTTGATGAATTCAGCATATGCATCCGGGAATTCCTCTTCCATCTGAGCGATCGGCATCGGTGTACGAACACCGGCAACAACGTCTTCGCCCTGTGCGTTGATCAGGAATTCACCCATCAGCTTCTTTTCACCAGTAGCCGGGTCACGGGTAAATGCAACACCAGTACCAGACTGATTGTTCAGGTTACCGAATACCATCGGCATTACGTTTACAGCGGTACCCCAACTGTACGGAATATCGTTGTCACGACGATATACGTTAGCTCTCGGGTTGTCCCAGCTGCGGAATACAGCCTCAATAGCGAGCTTCAGCTGCTCAACCGGATCAGACGGGAAGTCTGCGCCCAGCTGCTTCTTATATTCAGCCTTGAACTGTTCAGCCAGAGTCTTAAGATCCTGTGCAGTCAGCTCAACGTCGTACTGAACGCCCTTTTCTTCCTTCATCTTGTCGATGAGTTGTTCGAAGTACTTCTTACCAACTTCCATAACAACGTCAGAGAACATCTGGATGAAACGTCTGTAGGAGTCGTATACGAAGCGCTCAAAAGCCGGATCCGGGTTGCCTGCGATCATAGCGGCAACAACATCGTCATTCAGACCCAGGTTCAGGATGGTATCCATCATACCCGGCATAGATGCACGAGCGCCGGAACGTACAGAAACCAGAAGCGGATTCTTCAGATCGCCGAACTTCTTGCCGTTGATCTCTTCCATCTTCTTGACGCCTTCCATGACTTGATCCATGATCTCGTCGCTGATCTTGCGTCCGTCTTCATAATACTGTGTACAAGCCTCAGTTGTGATGGTGAAGCCCTGCGGCACAGGAAGGCCGATGCTTGTCATTTCAGCCAGGTTAGCACCCTTGCCTCCGAGAAGGTTGCGCATGCTCATGTCGCCTTCGCTAAACATATAAACCCATTTGTTTGCCATTGGTAACTACCTCCAGTTTTAAATTCGTTTGTGTTTCCGGCTGCGTGATTGCAAAAGGGAAAATCTGGCAAATTCTCCGTTTCCAGCCGGCGTATCTTTATTATAACATACTTCTCTTGAAAATACTATACATTTTTTAAAAAAAATCTGCCCCTTTTTTTGTGGCAAGTTATACAAAAATCACAATACACAAATTTTTTTTGCAAAAAGGCTTGCAAAAGTTTCAAGATTTTGTCATAATATAAAGTAAGGCTTTTCGTTCCGGTGCAAGGGGTCTCCGGACGAACAGTGATAACGGCGCAGTTTGCAGATGGAATGCAGGGCAGAGCTTGTTTCTGCCGCAGTACAGATTTGTGTGCCCATTTGCATCCTGATGCCATATGACGAAAAATACAGGAGGCATTTTATTATGAATCAAGTAGTGATCCTTGCCGGCGGCCATGGCAATCGTATGAAAGCGGCCATTCCGAAGCCTATGCTCCAGGTGCTGGATGTTCCCATGCTGGGCTGGGTGATCCGTGCCTGCGAGGGTGCAGGGATGAGCCGGATCTGTGTTGTAACTGGCTATAAGGCACAGTATGTAGAGCTTTATCTGAATAATCGTTATCGCACTGCACTCCAGGAGGAACAGCTGGGTACAGGACACGCTGTGATGCAGGCAGACAAATTCCTTCGGGAATTCGATGATGGCAACACTCTGGTGCTCTGCGGTGATGCCCCCTTTATGGACAGCGACACCATTACCAATGCCCTGAAGCTTCACGAGGCTCAGGAAAATGCAGTCACGGTTATCACAGCAGAACTGGATCAGCCCAAGGGTTATGGCAGAATTCTCCGCAGCGAAAATGGTATTGCTGCCATTGTGGAGGAGAAAGATGCCACAGATGCACAGCGTGCCATCCATGAGGTGAACTCCGGTGCATACTGGTTCCGCACCAAGGCACTGCTGGAACTACTGGGCGGTCTGTCTCAGTCCAACGCACAAGGTGAATATTACCTGACAGATACTGTAGGTCTGGCACTGGAGCATGGCTGGAAGGCCGGTGCATACCGCAGTGAAAATCCTGATGTGATCCTGGGCGCGAATACCCGGAAGGATCTGCTGCATCTGAACGAAGTAGCACGTCAGCGTGTTCTGGATCAACACATGGATAACGGCGTGAATTTTGTCTGCACTGATGGTATTATTATTGGCAGTGATGTGGAGATCGGTGCAGAGACGACCATTCTGCCGGGCACTATTTTAAAAGGAAAAACCAAGATCGGTTCTAAGTGCACCATCGGTCCGAATTGTCTCATTGAAAACTGCACCATTGGCGATCATGTCACGTTGAATTATGTGCAGGCATACGAGTCTGAGATCGAGGATGCTGTCAAGGCAGGTCCTTTTGTACATATCCGTCCGGATTCTCATCTGAAAAACGGCGTGAAGATCGGCGATTTTGTGGAGGTCAAGAATTCCACTGTAGGCGAACAGACAGCCATTGCTCATTTGACCTATGTGGGCGACAGCGATGTGGGCAAGAAGGTCAATTTCGGCTGCGGCACAGTTACCGTGAACTACGACGGTATGAAAAAACAGCGCTGCGTCATCGGGGACAACTGCTTTATCGGCTGTAACACCAATCTCATTGCACCAGTGAAATTGGGTAAGGGTGCTTATACCGCAGCCGGTTCTACAGTCACTAAGGATGTGCCGGACTATGCTCTTGCTGTAGAACGTGCTGACCTGAAGGTAAAAGAGGGCTACAGCCTGAAAAAGCTCCGGGATAAGCTGTTCCCGGCAGATGAAAACGGCAAAAAGTAAGCTTTTTGAATTGTCTGTTGCACTTGTAGGGGCGGATATTATCCGCCCGTACATTACGTTTTTTCACATCATTTAAAATAACGAAAGGAATTCATGCGGCATTGGGGCGAACCTGGTGCCGCATGAAACAGGTTCACAGAAAAATGGGTATTATGGACTTATTTCGCCAGATCGAGTCGGGTTCTGACGGCAGACTCCATGGCAAACTGACGTGGATCATTGCCGGGCTGGGAAACCCTGGCCTGGAATATGAACATACACGCCATAACGCCGGGTTCCTGACCATGGAACAGCTGGCGAAGAATTGCGGCGTCCGACTCAGTCAGATGAAGTTCCAGGCGGATTGCACCGAAGCTATGGTAGGTGAAGTGCGCTGTCTGCTCATGAAGCCGGCGACCTACATGAACCGCAGTGGTGATGCCATTGGTGCGGCGGCGGATTTTTACCATATTCCGCCGGAGCAGGTGCTGGTTATTTACGATGATATCTCCCTCGCACCAGGCAAACTGCGTATTCGTAGAAAGGGCAGCGCCGGGGGACACAATGGCATCAAAAGCATTATTGCACAGCTGGGCACAGAAGAATTTCCCCGGATCCGTGTGGGCGTAGGCACAATGCCTGATCCCCGGTACGACCTGGCAGACTGGGTGCTTTCCAAATTCACCGAGGAGGAACAGGCTGCGCTTCAGCCGGCACTGGAACACGCTGCGGATGCGGCAAACCTGATCGTCCGGGGCGATATCAATCAGGCAATGAATCAATACAATTCTTAGTTGTAAGTTGTAATGAGGAATGAGGAGGTCATACCATGCAGTTTTTTGCGGCAGCATTTGAAAAACTGGCGGCATACCGGGGGCTGCTGCAAGCCCGGAAAGATGGTGCGAGTCCGGTTTCCTTTACCGGTGTTTCACAGATCCACAAGGCGCATCTGTTGGCGGCGCTCTGCGGAGAACAAGCGCCCATTCTGGCAGTGACTGCCGAAGAAGCCGAAGCGCGTCGGCTTTGCGATGATATCAATGCGATGCTGGACGAACCAGCAGCGTGGATGTTTCCGGCAAAGGAACTGGTGCTGACGCCAGTGGAAGGGATCACCACTGCCTATGAGCACGCCCGGATTGCCGCACTGACGGCACTACAACAGGGACAGTGCCGGGTTGTCGCCGCAAGCGTGGAAGCACTGCTTCAGCCCACACTTTCCCCGGAAATACTGGAACAACACACCATACTCCTGCATCGGGATGATACTGCTGATCTGGGGGAATTGATCCGCCGTCTCACAGACTGCGGCTATGTCCGGTGTGAAGGTGTTTCCGGTGCTGGTCAGTTTGCCGTGCGTGGAGACATCCTGGATGTGTTTCCGGTGCAGATGCAGGCACCAGTGCGTATGGAATTCTGGGATGATACGATTGATACATTGGTGCAGTTCGACCCGGATACCCAGCGGCGTACAGATCCGGTGGAGGAACTGCTTATTCCGCCGGCAAGGGAGACGCTTTGTGAGCCGACGGAATTGGCAGAAAAAATCCGCAGACATGCGAAATCGCTGTGCGGTAAGTATGCAGAAATTGCCCGGGAAAAACTCTATGCAGATGCAGATAATCTGGATGCTGGTATGATCCCGGTGCATCTAGACAAATATGCGCCGCTGCTCCGGGAGACACCGTCTATGGTGTTTGATTACGGCGTGGAAATGGTGACTTTCAGTGAATACGGCGCTATTGTGGACACCCAGCGCAGTCTCATGGCACAGTATCAGGAGGACTGCAAATTGTTGCTGGAGGAAGGCAACCTCTGCCGCAGGCTAGAAGGCTACTATCAGAATCCGGCGGAAGTTGCCGCCCGGATGGACGGCATGTTCCAGATCTATCTCAGCAACTTTCTCCAGGGCGGCGAGCATGTCACATTCCAGAAGCTGCTCAGCGTAGAAGCGTTGCAAAATGCACCCTGGGGCGGCGAACTGCGGCAGCTGACGGAGGATTTGTTGGAATACAGTCAGCAGGGTTACTGCACCATGCTCTATGCCGGCAGTGAAAAAACCCTGCCCATTTTGCAGCAGGATCTTCGGGAAAGCGGCATTCAGTGCGAACTGGCAAAGTCGGACAGTGTCTGGAAAGCCGGGACAGTCTATCTGCGTACCGGCAGTCTTTCCGGGGGATTTGCCTATCCGGAAGTCAAAACTGCGCTGATCACCCAGGCACGTACCATGCGTGCCGTACCCAACCGGAAGAAAAAACATCGTGGGGAAGAGATCCGCACCCTGGCAGATATTACGCCGGGCGATCTGGTGGTACACGCACTTCACGGTATCGGGCGCTTTCTGGGTATCCGCAAGCTGGAGTTGGAGGGCGTTATCAAAGATTATATTACCATCCAGTATGCCGGGAAAGAAAATCTCTATGTCCCTGTTACTCAGCTGGATATGGTGTCCAAATATATTGGCCCCCGGGAAGATGCCGGGGTGAAACTGAGCCGTCTTTCTTCTCCGGAATGGCAAAAGACCCGGAACAATGTCCGCAGAGCTGTCAAGGACATGGCGGATGAATTGTTAGCGCTGTACGCAAAACGGGAAAAGACGAAGGGCTTTGCGTTTTATCCTGACGATGAGATGCAGCATGATTTCGAAACACGTTTTCCCTATGTGGAGACAGAGGATCAGCTTGCTTGCATTGAAGAAGTGAAGCAGGACATGGAACGGGAACGCCCCATGGATCGCTTGCTTTGCGGTGATGTAGGCTTCGGCAAAACAGAGGTTGCCCTTCGTGCAGCTATGAAATGTGTCCTCAGCGGTAAACAGTGTGCCATTCTGGTGCCCACTACTGTTCTCGCCATGCAGCACTATCAGACGGCGGTGCGGCGCTTTGAGCATTTCCCTGTGAATGTGGTCATGCTGTCTCGATTTGTGCCGCAGAAACGGCAGAAAGAGATCCTCAAGGAACTGAAAAGCGGCAAGGCGGATATTGTGATCGGCACCCACCGCATTGTTCAGAAAGACGTGGAATTTCACGCCTTAGGGCTGGCGATCGTGGACGAAGAACAACGTTTTGGCGTGGCGCATAAGGAAAAATTCAAAGAGATGTTTACTGGGGTGGATATGCTGACCCTATCGGCAACACCCATTCCCCGGACGCTGAATATGGCGATGAGCGGCATCCGGGATATGTCTGTCATCTCCCAGCCGCCTCAGGATCGTTATCCGGTTCAGACCTATGTTATGGAATACAGCGAGCCGACTTTGATACAAGCGATCCAAAGGGAACTGAAACGGGGCGGTCAGGTGTACTATATCCACAACCGGGTGGATACCATTGAATTCACTGCGTCGAAGCTCCAGAAATATCTGCCGGATGCTCGGATCTTGGTGGCACATGGGCGCATGGGCGAAGCGGAAATGTCTGAGATCTGGCGAAAATTGGTAGAGCATGAGGCGGATATTCTAGTATGCACTACCATTATTGAAACAGGCGTGGATGTGCCAAATGTAAACACCCTGATCATCGAAAATGCAGACTGCTTCGGGCTGAGTCAGCTGTATCAGCTGAGAGGACGTGTGGGGCGGTCAAATCGCCGTGCCTATGCTTATTTCACATTCAAGCGTGATAAGGTGCTTCGGGAGGAATCGGCTCGCCGTCTGGCGGCAATGCGGGAATTCACCCAGTTCGGCAGCGGCTTTCACATTGCCCTGCGTGATCTGGAGATCCGGGGGGCAGGCAGCCTTCTGGGCGGCAGACAGCACGGCCATATGGAATCTGTGGGTTATGATATGTACCTGCGCCTGCTGGGCGAAGCAGTGGCAGAGGCAAAGGGCGAACCGATTCAGGAAACGGCAGAGTGTACCGTGGATATCCAGATCGATGCTCACATTCCCGAAAAATACATGGAAAGCCTCAGTCAGCGGCTGGATATGTACCGGAAAATCGCATCTGTGCACACGGCTGAGGACGAAATGGATCTGCTGGACGAACTCATTGACCGCTACGGCGAACCGCCAAAGGAAGTCATGGGGCTGATTACAGTTTCCCGGCTGCGCAATACGGCGGCACAGCTGGGTATCACAGAGATCACCCAGCGGTCGGGCAGTATGCTGTTCTATCTGGAACATCCTACGCCGGAAATGATTACAGCATTGTCGGCGAAATATCGGGGACGAGTGCAGTTCGGCAGTGTGGGGAAGTCTTATCTTGGCGTAAAGCTGGAGCAGGATAAGCCGCTGGAACTTATGCGGGAAATACTGCAAATATTGCATGAAACCGCTGTAAAAGGAAAATGAATGCAGAATTTCAAGCGGGGTTTGTATGTTTTTCGGCGATTTCACAGGAATCCACCGCAAGATTTAGGCAAAATGTGCATAGACAAGAATGTGGATTTGTGCTATAATCATGTATATGAATGTAATGTCAGGTTCGAGTGTACCTGCTTATTTTAGGAGGAGATTACTATGAAGATGATGAAGAAAATGATGGCAGCAATTGCTGCTGCAGCTGTTGCCGCTTTGTCCGTAACTTCTTTGGTTGTTTCGGCTGATCTGCCGGCACGTGAAGAAGCACCGTATACTGCGTTTTTGGCACTTCAGGCTGGCGGCGATTACAAATGGGTTTCCGAGACGGATTCACTGGCGCCGACAAAAAATAATACCACTGGTACAGAAGCAACGATCACTGGCGACGGTTCTTATTCTGTTGACGTTGTAATGGTGAATGGTTCTGAGACAATTGAAGCAATGATTTTGTCTACAGATATCAACGCATGGTCATTCGCTCCTGAGGGCGCAAGCTGTCCGAATGGCTCTTTGCCTGAGGGCTGTACTGCCAGCATTACAATTGATTCTGTTGAAGTTCAGCATGTTGGCGGCGGATCTACGCCGTTGGCTTACACAAGCGGTCAGGAAGGCGCACTGCGTACTGCTGATGACGGCAATAGCATTCGTGTAAATATTTTGAATGTATGGACAAAGCCGACAGTAAATAGCCTTGGTACAGGCGAGAATGTTGCTCCTGAGGGCGGTCTGGCTGCTGGCGATAAGGTTGTTGTAAACTTTACTGTAAGCGGCATTTCAGCTGGCGGCAATGGTGAAGGTACTACTGCTCCAAACGAAAATGGCTCTGACACGACTACAACTGCTGCAACCGATGCAAATGGCAATGCAGTTACTACTACTACCACAGCAGCTGGTGGAAACAACAACAACTCTGGCAATAATTCCAACGGAAACAACAGCAGCAACTCTAACAAGAGCAATAGCTCTTCCAACAGCAACTCTACCAATAATGCTAAGACCTCTGAAACCGGCGATTTCGGCATTGCCGCAGTTGTTCTGGGTGCAATTGCAACCGCAGCATTGGGTGCTGGTGCATACACTGTAACAAGAAGAAAGAAGTAAGCTTGTTGCTGTGTTGATTTTTGACAATCTCATTTTTTCATTTTTACCCCTATAATACAGAGAACCCCCTGTCCTGATCCGGCAGGGGGTTCTCGCTTTTTATGTTGCAAAATAAATGACTAATGGCTAATGATATGGGGCGGCGGTTGGGAAATCAGGCGTTCTTATCCCGCTCCATTACCGCAAGCTCATCGCATCGTTCATTTTCGGGATGTCCGGCGTGTCCCTTGACCCAATGAAATGTCACATCATGCCGTTCCAGAAGAGGCAGAAGCTGTTCCCAGAGATCCACGTTCAGCGCCGGCTTCTTATCCGATTTGATCCAGCCCCGTTTCTGCCAGCCATAGACCCAGCCCTTTGTGACGCTGTCCACCACATATTTGCTGTCCGTGGTCAGAATGACCTTGCACGGCTCTTTCAGGGCAGAGAGTGCTGCGATCACCCCGGAAAGCTCCATGCGGTTGTTGGTGGTGGAATGTTCACCCCCGGAAAGCTCCTTTTCCGCACTGCCGTAGCGCAGTATGGCACCCCAACCGCCGGGACCGGGATTGCCGCTGCATGCGCCGTCTGTAAAAATCTCCACTGTTTTCATACCTGTCCTCCTGTATTGTGTAATGGTATTATTATACTATAAAACACTGCAAATGGCAACTCCCAAAAAATAACGGCGGATTTTATGCAGATTGTATGTAATATATCCCTTGACCTGGCATGTATTTTATGCTATAATACAAATGTCAGGTTCGGCTTTACGGACTGCTTTGTGACTCGAAATTCGGAAAGGAGTTTTTGAAAATATGAAGAAATTAACACGTATTCTCGCTGTGCTGATGGCATTGACCATGATGGGATCGCTAGCTGCCTGCGGAGACAGCGGCTCGGAGGGCAATTCTACTGCGGAATCCTCTTCGGCAGATTCTGCTTATAAGGAGGAAGATGATGTCAAGGTAGACACCACTCTGGTCGATGAAATGGTCGCAAATGACCCGGATATCAAGGGACAGAAGATCTACTGGCTGGCAGATTATGACCTGAACCCTACAAATAACCAGGACAGAAGCGTTGCGCTGACCATTTTTGAGGACAAGTATGGCGCAAGTGTAGAATACGTTTCCTGTACATCAGATACAAAGTTTGATACGCTGGCAAGCCGTATCCTTGGCGGTGACCCTGTGGACATGTTCCCCTATGAGTGGGATGCTGTGCCCAATGGTGTTACCAAGGATCAGTATCAGCCGCTGGATGATTATCTGGATCTCAGCGATGATATCTGGTCGGATATGTCTGACGTTATTGATATGTTTGAATATAAGGGTTCGCACTATGTCGTACCTTACTGTCTGTCTGATCCGCTGCTGATCACCTATAGCCGTTCTATGTGCGAGGAAAACGGTCTGGATGATCCCTATGAACTGTATCAGGACGATAAGTGGGATTGGGATTCCTTCATGAACATGATGAAGACCTTTGTTTCCAATGCAGGTGACGGTGAGACGCGCTATGGCATCAACGGTTGGTTTGGTCAGGCAATGGTACAGTCTACTGGCGAAACCTTTGTCACTTATGATGGCGAAAAGTTTGCCAATAATATCAGCAGCCCGGCAATTGAAGACGCTGAGGGCATTATGGAAGAGATCATGAACCTGGGCATGTATGATCCCACTTGGTACGGCTATCTGCCGGATGACGGTTCTACGCTGTTCTTTGGTATGGCAGACTGGGCACTGGGTAGCTCTAATACAAAGCATGATCCGGATCCGGAAGTCGGTGATGACGGATTTGTAGAGGAAAACGATCTGATGATCGTACCGTTCCCGAAGCAGCCTGGCTCTGATGAATATTATCTGAACTGTAATTTCGCAGCGAAAATGCTGGTAAAGGGTTCCGATAAGGGCGATGCAGTTGCTGCATACATCAAGTGTGAGCGTCTGGCAGCGATGATCGACGAATATCAGGATGCTGCAAAGGAAAAGGCAATCATTCCGGAATACAATGCACAGGGCAAGCTGAAGTCCTATGTGACGGAAGAACAATATGATGCATTGCAGGATTACAAAGATCCGAAAAATATCACACCAGTATTTGACTTCGGCTATGGTATGGGCAGCAGAATGTACGGTGACGGCGAGTACACCTATGAGACAAGAGGTGTCATGAATAACCTGACCACTGCGCTGCTGAACGGCGATAAGGATTCCTGGGCAGTATTGCGTGACGAATGGTCTGCGGTAATTGATGAGGTAATCAGCGGTTATAACAGCTAAGTAAAAATATTTGTCTTATGAGAAAGGTCTTTCCTGGATAACAGGGGAGACCTTTTTGCTTATATAGTGTTGGATCTGGCGTAAAGGTTGGGTATGTAAGGGAGATTAATCGGGGGAATTGTGTTCGTTCTATTTTGTTTCATAACATCTCAAAGGTTTGCGTTTCGCTGAAATTTATGCTATAATAAAAGAAACCATTCTTTTTGAAAGGAGACGCCTATGGACGAACTGTTTCAGCCGATCTCTCAGCTCAAGGGCATTGGCGCAAAGCGTGCAGAAGCCATGGCACGGCTGGGAATCCAGACCCCCTACGACTTGCTCTATCACATTCCTCGCAGTTATCTGGATTATAGCCACCCGGTGGCAGTTGCGGCAGCACAGCCCGGCGAGGAATGCGTGATCCGTGTGCAGATTGCACGGAAATTCCCACCCCAGTATATCCGCAAGGGTATGACCATTTTCAAGGCAGTTGCTACAGACGGCGTCTCCGATGTGACGATTGTGATCTATAATAACCCCTACGGCTTTCAGGCACTGCATCCAGGCGAATGGTATCGCATGTCCGGAAAAATGCAGGGGAATCTCCTGCGCCGGGAAATTTCTGCGCCCCATGTACTGCCGGATAATTCTAAGGAACTGATCTATCCGTCTTATCCTTTGACTAGCGGCATTTCCACACAGGTTTTGGTAAATGCCGTGAAACAGGCAATGGCAATTGTAAAGGCGAAGCCATTCGATTGGATGCCGGAATCCATGCGCCTGGAGCATGGTTTACTGCCCTTGCCGCAAGCATTGGAGCAAGTCCATTTTCCAGCCAGCCCGGCGCTCATGGAAACGGCACGCCGTCGCCTTGCCTTTGATGAACTGCTCCAATTACAGCTAGGCATGCTTATGCGCCGTGCAGAGAATCGCACCAGATCGGCGTATCCCATGGCTGCCAGAACGGATTTGCAGCCCTTCTATGATGCCCTGCCTTTCCAGATGACCCAGGGGCAGAAAACCGCTGTCCAGGAGATCATACGGGATCTCTGCGGTGCTGCGCCTATGAACCGTCTGCTCCAGGGAGATGTAGGCAGCGGTAAAACAGCAGTTGCAGCGGCGGCGTGTTATTTCACTGTCCGGAACGGGATGCAGTGTGCACTCATGGCGCCCACGGAAATTCTGGCGGTACAGCATTATCACACCCTGAAACAGTTTCTGGAGCCTTTGGGCATTACGGTGGGATTGCTCACCGGTTCACTCCGTGCCAAGGAAAAGCGTGCCGTCTATGACGGACTGAAGGATGGCTCTGTGCAGCTGGTGGCAGGTACCCATGCCATTTTTCAAAAGGAAGTGCAGTTTCAGAAGCTGGCATTAGTGATTACCGACGAGCAGCACCGCTTCGGCGTAGCTCAGCGTACCCTGTTCGCCGACAAAGGAGGTTGCCCTCATAAGCTGGTCATGTCTGCAACGCCCATCCCACGTACCTTGGCGCTGATGATCTACGGCGATCTGGATATCTCCGTGCTGAAAGAACTGCCCAACGGACGGTTGCCCATCAAGACTTTTGCCGTCACCGGAAAGCTCCGTACACGGGCGTACAATTTTATCCGGGAACAGCTTCAAGAGGGACATCAGGGGTATATTGTCTGCCCCATGATCGATGACAAGGACGAAAGTGAATTGCAGGCGGTTTCCAGCTATGCGGAATCCATACAGAATGGTGCCTTTGCGGATTATCGGGTGGGACTGCTCCATGGCAGAATGAAAGCTGCGGAAAAAGATCAGGTCATGGAGGCGTTTCGTGCCCATCAGCTGGATCTGCTGGTAAGTACCACGGTGATTGAAGTAGGCGTGGATGTACCCAACGCCACTATTCTGCTGATAGAAAATGCGGAGCGGTTTGGGCTGTCCCAGCTGCACCAGCTTCGTGGGCGAGTGGGACGGGGTAGTGTGCAGAGCTATTGCATTCTCATGACAGACCATGTGACGGAGGAGTGCCGTACCCGGATGCAGATCATGAGCCGCACCAATGACGGCTTTCAGATTGCCGAGGCGGATTTGCAGCTGAGAGGCCCTGGAGACTTTTTTGGGGAACGCCAGCACGGTCTGCCGCCACTACAGATTGCCGACCTGTCACATGATACCCAGCTGCTCCACGAGGTACAGGAAACTGCCCGGGCACTGCTGCAAGAGGATTCGGATCTGTCAAAGCCGGAACACAGCGCACTGCGGCTGGAAGTACTGCGTCTGTTCAACCGCAGTAGCGAGAATGGGCGAAATTAACCTGATTTTTGTTGAAATATAACATAAAATTCTGTTGAAATAATACGGTTTTCACAAAACTCGCTTTTTTTCGATTTTTTTGAAAAAAGTGCTTGACAAACCCCTTGCATTGTGGTATACTGTAATAGTCGCCGGTGAGGAACACAAAACAAACCGGAATGACAGCAATGTGGAAGCTTAGCTCAGCTGGGAGAGCATCTGCCTTACAAGCAGAGGGTCATAGGTTCGAGCCCTATAGTTTCCACCAAATGGCCCGGTAGTTCAGCTGGTTAGAACGCCGCCCTGTCACGGCGGAGGTCGTGAGTTCGAACCTCATCCGGGTCGCCATGCAGCATACTTATGCTGTGATGCCTCTGTAGCTCAGTCGGTAGAGCAGGGGACTGAAAATCCCCGTGTCATTGGTTCGATTCCGATCGGAGGCACCATGGAATATGTATCGGTTTGCTGTAGTAACAGTTTACTGCAACATGTTCCGGAATGCGGATTTAGCTCATCTGGTAGAGCGCCACCTTGCCAAGGTGGAGGTAGCGA
>NZ_DXUU01000019.1 GCF_019417665.1 Ruminococcus sp. | reverse complement strand
CTTTTTATTATACTTCTTTTAGAACTTGGTGTAAAGATACTGAACAGGCTCTTACGGAGTTAAAGTCGGTTGCAA
Source organism: Ruminococcus sp. (assembly GCF_019417665.1). Lineage (GTDB taxonomy): Bacteria > Bacillota > Clostridia > Oscillospirales > Ruminococcaceae > Ruminococcus_C. The sequence goes on along the minus strand of NZ_DXUU01000019.1, from coordinate 45,482 downwards.
CGGTATGCCGAGGGTGTCATACCGTTGTGCTTTTTGTTTCAATCACCTTACGGAGTTAAAGTTGGTTGCAACATGGTTTTATTGGTGTTCAAAGCATAACCGGCTTCGTTTCAATCACCTTACGGAGTTAAAGTTGGTTGCAACAATGAGACTTTGGAGGTAAATATCAATGAAATGGATTGGTTTCAATCACCTTACGGAGTTAAAGTTGGTTGCAACATAACATGCTTTCGATCACCAACGATGGCAGAAAGTTTCAATCACCTTACGGAGTTAAAGTCGGTTGCAACCGGTAAATGGCTCTGACGGAAATGCCATTACATAGTTTCAATCACCTTACGGAGTTAAAGTCGGTTGCAACCGAAATGGCAGGAATGCTTGTGCTTTCTTATGAGGTTTCAATCACCTTACGGAGTTAAAGTCGGTTGCAACAACCAAAAGGAGGTGATAAATACAATAAATAGAAATGGTTTCAATCACCTTACGGAGTTAAAGTCGGTTGCAACAGAACTGCAAGATAACACTTATGTCACATGGAAGTTTCAATCACCTTACGGAGTTAAAGTCGGTTGCAACTGCCCCGTAGGCTATTCCGTATTCGATGAAAAAGGTTTCAATCACCTTACGGAGTTAAAGTCGGTTGCAACACAAGATCGTCCAGCGCTGTCAGCAGATTCGCCTGTTTCAATCACCTTACGGAGTTAAAGTCGGTTGCAACACTGCCAGTACAAGTCTGACTGGTTATCAAGTGAACGGTTTCAATCACCTTACGGAGTTAAAGTCGGTTGCAACGGTGAGCCTTGCACATGGGAAAGCCCGATTCGGCTGCAGTTTCAATCACCTTACGGAGTTAAAGTCGGTTGCAACGAAGCAATACAGCTGACAAGATGGTGTGCGGAACTGCGTTTCAATCACCTTACGGAGTTAAAGTCGGTTGCAACCCGGGCCGTTGTCGATAGGGTTGCCCAATCCGTCAAAGGTTTCAATCACCTTACGGAGTTAAAGTCGGTTGCAACGAGGTACACCAAAAAAGCGCTCACAGCAATGGAGTTTCAATCACCTTACGGAGTTAAAGTCGGTTGCAACAGTCTGCCATTTTTTCACCACCTTTATTTCCCTGTGTTTCAATCACCTTACGGAGTTAAAGTCGGTTGCAACTATGACTCGTCGTCTGGAACCAATGGATCGAGTGAAAGTTTCAATCACCTTACGGAGTTAAAGTCGGTTGCAACTGATCGTTCACTGTTTTTGACATATTCCCCCAGTGCCGTTTCAATCACCTTACGGAGTTAAAGTCGGTTGCAACGGCTTGCCCCCTGTCCCACTGCACTCATAGCAGCTGTTTCAATCACCTTACGGAGTTAAAGTCGGTTGCAACCATTTCTGCGGCAGATGCCAGTCCACCGCAGATAGTTTCAATCACCTTACGGAGTTAAAGTCGGTTGCAACTGCAAGCGGTAAGGAAATCCTTGTTTTGAACGCAATTCCGGGATTTTTTCCACTTTGTGAAATCATTCAAACACATAGGTATCACCATTCTATCACTTTTTTCACGAATCCATCGCAGAAGCAATCAGATAACGCAACATAACGCAACATTGCGACCTGTTATTATTATACAAGAAACAGCACTGCTTGTCAAGCTTTTTCGCTATAGTTTACAAAAAATTAAGACATAGATTTTATTTAGATGCACTTTCTTTACATTTTTCCGCTGAAAAAGTGCGAATCTCATACCGATATAAAAGTACAAAAGCAATCACGCTGATTACTTCAAAAAAATTTTTCTAAAACCTGAAAAAAAATCATCTGGCAACGATATAAAAGTGAAAGGGCGGTGAGACATATGCCGATTACGATCAGCACTACAATCAGTTGGTAAGAACGCACGAAAACAACCGAAAGCGAGGTGAAACGATATGATGGTTCTGGTATTTCAGCCCCTTTAAGTAGAACAGAAAAAATGGAACAAGGAGGTGACTCGTATGCCGATCATTCATCTGCCGCCAATTGTCATCGGAAAAATCTGAAAAAACGAAAACTCATAACGATATAAAAGGGAAAGGACAGTGAGACATATGCCAATTACAATCAGCACCACAATCAGTTGGTAAGCTCCTCCGAAAAGCAAAACCGAAAGGAAAGGTGAAAATTATGTCAACATGGAACATCTGGAAACAAGCACTGCAATTTATGAATTCCCTTTTCGCAAATACCCCCTTTTTCAACTGTGCATTCATGTGCCCCATTCAATTTTTCATGTGATCCGCCCTCCTGAAGCACGGCAAAGAGGTGAAACGATATGATGGTATTCCCGAACATTAACCAAGGCTGGTAAGCATTGAAACTGAAAAAAAGGAGGTGTGCTCTATGAGACATTGTCTGCCGCATTTGATTTTCTGAAAACACGAAAGGACAGTAAGACATGACCCAACCGGAACAACACGAATATGATAACAAGGACAACGTCCCATGCTGTATATGACACGGCATGGGACATTTTTTCTGCGTTGAAAAAGGACTGCAAACCAAAGTGCAGTCCTTTTTTTGTTTGTGGTATCACCTTACGGAGTTAAAGTTGGTTGCAACTGGCACGCATTGGATCTGTTCCAGCAAGTGCAGCTGTTTCAATCACCTTACGGAGTTAAAGTTGGTTGCAACCAATGTGTGTTAAAGTAATGGATTATGCTAGTATTGTTTCAATCACCTTACGGAGTTAAAGTTGGTTGCAACCAAAATGATAGCATCATACTAACAGCATTTGAAAAGGGTTTCAATCACCTTACGGAGTTAAAGTTGGTTGCAACTGCAAGCGGTAGGGAAATCTTTGTTTTGAACGCAATTCCGATATTTTTTCCACTTTGTGAAATGAGTTACACGCACAGATATCACCATTCTATCACTTTTTTCACGAATCCATCGCAGAAGCGATCAGATAACGCATCATTACAACCTATCATTATTATACAAGAAACAGCACTGCTTGTCAAGCTTTTTCGCTATGATTTACAAAATATTAAGACGCAGATTTCATTTAGATACATTTTGTTTACAATAATTTTGCTGAAAAAGTGCGAATCTCCTACCGATATAAAAGTACAATAGCAATGATGCGAAACTTTTTCCCTGCGGTTGCATTTTTTTAGAAAACATGGTATAATCATCTAAAATTACATCAGCCCCAATGGGAGGGATAACATGGCAAACATTCTTCTTGTCAGCCTAAGTAAAATTACAAAAGAGATCTCAGAAACAAAAACATATATCAGTGACCAAGGCACGATTTCGGGCAGATATACACCCGATGCCCCTGTGAAATACATATTTCAGCTCCTGCACAGCGAAGGAAAAACACTGGACAAAATTCTCTGTATTGCGACAAAGGAAACACTGATACCCATGGAACAGGCTTCAAGATCCGCTTATGATCTGTTCTGCGACATGGTCAGTGCACATTGCAGCAGCCAAGGACGTCCTCTGCCGGAAATCATCACGATTCCAAATGCATTCTCGTCATTTCAGATCGCACAGCCTATTCGGGAAATCCTTTCCCACATTCACGCCAATGACAGCATTTTTCTCGACACCACCGGCGGTGCCAGAAACACCAGCTATCTGCTGATGTTTCTGGTGCGTTTCCTGGAATACGACAATGTCAGATTGGAAAAGGCTGTTTACAGCAGTCTTGGTTCGACGAACGCCATTGTGGATGTGACCAGTCTCTATCAGATGTTTCATCTGATCAATGCAGCAAACACCTTCGCAGTATTCGGCAATGTCAACGAATTGGATTCTATTTTCCGTTCCCATAAAAATCCCGTCATTCACCGTACGATCAATGCCATGCATCAGTTTTCTGACGCCATTCAGCTCTGCCGCACCAATCTGGATGATACATTAAACGAACTGAACGAAAGCCTCTGCGCTTTATCAGGTGAAACGCTTACGGATGAAAATGAAATGCTGTTCCAACGCATTATCGGCATGATCCGAAAAAAATTCTTCCTTACAGATGGAAAAACCAGAATCGACTATCTGGATATCATCCGATGGTGTCTGGACAATAACTTGCTGCAGCAGGCGATCACCGTCTATGTGGAGAAACTGCCTGACTATCTCTGTCAGCACAGTTTCTTAACTGTTTCTCCGCAGAAAGCAAAAGAGATCAAAGAACGAAAAAGTGTTTATCCCTTTGGATATGAGCTGTTTTATGTTTTTTTCCTCAGCCTTTATGATAACGTGACACCACCCAATGCACTGGCTGGTTTTCTCATTCCATATAAGGAAAATGACAATATACTGGATGCGATTTGTAACGCAGATAATGTGGAACAGCTTCGCAAAAAAACAGCACTCCCCTCTGCCAAAAGCGCACCGGATCTGATCCATGGGTTAAATCGATTTTATACACTGAAAAATATTCTGTTCGACAGATACGGCAAGCAGAAACACCCCAAGAATCTGAAGCAATTCCCGGAATATCAGAAATACGCAGACAGACTTTTGAGATATAAGACACCGCTTGCACTGCTGAAAGCCGCTGTCAATGAGCCAAAGCAGCTGTTGTCGGCAATACAAGGCTCTGTCCTGCCGCAGGGAAAGTATCAAAATGGAAAGCTGAATACCATTGATCAGTTGGAGCGGCTTCTCAAAGAAACCAATGACTTTCAACTGGCAAAATTTTTATCCATCGCAGAAATGCAGCAGATCGCAAAGGACTATCTGTACATCAAGGTATTCGTGCGAAACGTCGTGAATCATGCCAGCAGTGATACCGAAAATCTTGAGGAATATGCTGCCTATTTCCAGGCAGCTGGATACAACACCGATGATGTGCTGCAAACTGACAATGTTAAAAGTGTCATTCTCCGTTCTATCAACCAGATTCAAACGATCCAGAACGCACGTGAAGATAAATTCTCAATAGAAAGGAACTGATAAACATGAAAAAATTTATTATGACAAGCCCTTATCAAAAAGAAGGCGGTCTGAACTGTACCATTTATCATGCCAAGGATAATACCAGACTCCAGTACAATAAAGCCGTCAGCTTTCCCATCCTCCCTGCCATTCACGGATATGCAGAGAAGGGTGAAAGTATTGAGGTCCTGGTGATTCTCTCTGATTACATCAATGCCCAAAAAAATCTTGAGATCTTCCAAAAGGAACTACAGGCACTCTGCACAGAAATGGAAATCTCATATCAACTGACACTACTGCGTGTTCCATATGATGATACTCTGGATACCCAGCTTCAAATTTTCTCTCACTTAATTGAGCACCTCGGCGATAACGACGCCATCTACACCTGCATCACATACGGCACAAAGGCAACGCCCTTGGTAGAAATGCTTGCGCTGAACTATTGCTATCGACTCCATCACAATGTCGATATCGGCTGCATTGTCTATGGCGCTGTCGATTTCAATACGAAGCTGGCAAAGATCTATGATGTGACATCCCTTTTCTATATGGATGAGATGATCCGCACACTGGCAGATAACAAAGTAAAAGATCCTGCAAAAACGATTCGTATGCTGCTGTCTGAATAAGAAGGGGGTGTCAAAATGCCAGAAAAGAAAAAAAGCACGATGTCCCCTGAAATCTACAATTTACAGATGCAGCTCAACATGTACGCCATACAAATGAAAGAAATTGACGATATTGCAGCACAAAAAATGTATCAGAAAAAGATCCTGATGATCGTGTTGGACGATACCAACGCATATTACCGCTTTCTTGTCAATTTCATTCGCAAAAACGGCGGCAGCGGATTTTCTGATACCGACTTTTATGATATGATCACAGACGCAGTCTATAAAGCATCAGAAACTTATTCGCCGGAAAAGTGCGACAAATTCTCTGCATATCTCATACAGCTTCTGAAATTCGAAAAAATGGAATACAACCGCAAAGAAACCAAACTGAAAGAACGAACTTGCGAAATGCCAAAACAGCATCAAACGAATGACAACGGAGACAGCGAAGAAACAGAAATTGAATTCCCGGACACATCAGAATCTCCATGGGAAACAATCCAACAGCAAGAGCTTATCATTCGTTTTATCACCGTGTATGCGAAGTACCGCCAGCACAACAAACCAAAGAAAAAAGACTATAGACAATTGTTCTTCACCGGAAAAGTCGTTGATATTCTGCAAAATGTGCCTGTCGATATCTTGAAAATTAATACGAATATATTGTACACCGTTCTGAACTATGACCTGATTGATTTTGCATTCACAAAACCGTGCCGCACAGTAGAAGAGATCCGAAAGGCAGAACCTAAGATCTATGCTCAGATTTCTGATGATGTCCCGGCATCCAAAAAGAACATGCAGCTGGAAATTCCATTTAAAGCTATCGTATACATTGCCTTTTTAAAAACCTGCGGCTTTTCCATCAGCAATGCGGCAATTTCACAGCAGAGGAAAGAATTCGATACATTTCTGCATGATCAGCTAAGAATTTGAAATCCGCCCATACCTTGCGCAGTTTTTGAACCCAATCCACTATACACCGCATAGCAAAGCACCTCTTTCATTCGTTGTGCAGCAGCTGCTTCTTTTGGCAGAACCAAGGTCATATTCCCAGTCATTCCTGTATAAGTATATCCGGTAACAAGATGTGCTTTGGTATACAATTCATACTCTTTGATACGGCACTGCGCCCAAGCCTGCAAAAAATCTTCATAAGCATAAGCTATGCCGGAAAATTGATTCATCTTTCGTATCACAGAATAAAAATATTTTTCAGAGGAAGGCGGCGCAGTATACTTTCCAGCAGTTTTATAGACTGTCGGAGTAGCAAATATCAGCTTCACTTCACGATTATGCAGCGCTTTTGTCAATACATCCAAAGAAGAAGCCGGTTTCACCTTTGCCTGCACCTGTACAAGAGGCACATTACTGCCATAAATCTGTATGCTGGGCAGCGTAATGAGCTTAGCAATCACATTGCTGGATTCTGCATCCAATGCAGAAATATGGAGTGTTATATTTCCTGCATTATCAGAAAGGCAATACATGGAAAGAGCATGATATTGAGGCAAATGCAGTTTTTCCACTGTGGCAGAAGACATGCAGCGCATGGCTGCACCATGGATCTTTATGGCAAGATCAGAATCCAAAGACGTATTCCCAGTATAGTGATACACAATTTCTGCACGATACAACATATGAAATGCTCCTTTTTTCAATGATAATCGTAAATTAATTTTATTATACCATGTTTTCTAAGGAAAATCAAGAAAAAACGGAAGAACTTAGGCGATACCAAGCAAAGATCGTGCGTCAGATACTCTTTGAGCAACGTTTCCCAGACTCTAATTGCATACCGTACAAGCGACATTGCATACCTTTTCATGAGGTGATTCGATGTTTTTACAACTTTTCCAACACGTATTCTTTTTCTTTTTGCATGTGAGTGATGCAGGCTCGTTCCGAAAGCCTCTGAGCAAGCAGGAAGAAGAGGACTGTTTCAAAGCAATGGCGCAAGGTGACCGTGAAGCCAGAGAAAAACTGATCCTGCATAATATGCGGCTTGTGGCACACATTACAAAAAAATACGGCGTTCCTCAGTCTGAGCAGGAAGAACTTATTTCTATTGGCACTGTGGGACTGGTGAAAGCTGTGGATTCCTTTGATAACAGCAAGGGTGCACGTTTCGCCACATATGCAAGCAGATGTATTGAAAATGAAATACTCATGAGTTTCCGTTCCCAAAAAAAGCATGCCGATCAAATCTATATGGGCGAACCTATCGAAACCGACGGAGATGGTAACCAGTTGACACTCATGGATATTATTGATGACGGTACGGATCTCCCGGAGCTGGTGGATACCATGATTCAATCCAAACAGCTGTACCAGTATCTAGAGCAATGTCTAGATCCCCGCGAATTTGAAATCCTAGTGCATCGCTATGGTCTGTACGGTCGTGCACCTATGCCCCAACGTGAAGTAGCAAAGAAACTAGATATTTCTCGTTCCTATGTATCCCGCCTGGAAAAGCATGCCATTGAAAAGCTGCGGAAGAAGTACCATATGCCATAATTCCTTCTGTCAGATCCTATGCCGATTTTCTCAATACCAACCTTTCCCTGCGAATTTTCAATTTTTTTTGCAATAGTACTTGCCACGGCTCAAAAAAAATGATATAATAAGAATGAAAAAATGTTGTTCATTGCGGATTTCAGCCTAATCGCTCTGAAATCATGGTGTCTGTACACTGCATTGATCGGAAGAACAGCCCTCCGTCGGCCGATGAACAGCGGATATCTCAGCCGGAAAAGGATTTTCCTGCTTTCCAAAGGCATCTCCGGCAAAGGAAAGGAAAAGTCTGTACACTTGTGTACAGACGGGTCTTGGTTCATGAATTCAAATTCTTCAAATATTTGGTGGAAACGGATTGTTTCACTGTTGGGTGCCGGCTACTGCGCTCTCATGTGCTGGTTTTCCTACCTGGCAGTGTTCTATGAAGTTTCTATCCCCAATAAAACCACATTCTGTATTGTCTTGTGTGCTGTTTCTTTTTTATCTCTGGCGGCAATGCTGTACAGCCGATTCCAGTTTCTGACACGTTTCGTAGGAATTGTCCTGTTGCCAGTCATATTGCCTTTGGTATTGCTATGCTTCGGCGAATGGGAACTGATCCTTCCTATTGCTGTGACAGCACTCATTATCTTTTTCCTATCTGGTGCCGGAGAAACCACAAAATCGATTTTTGGTGTCATCTACTTGCTGCTTTATGTGCTGGGATCTCTGGCATACTTTATGATGATCTCTTTTTTCACCCCCACAACTCAGCAAACCATACTGGAATCCGGAACATCTCCCTCTGGAGCGTATCGTTATGAGATCATCCAGACCGATGACAGTTCAGGCGGTAATGTTGCCGTGCATGTAGAACCGAATGATCGTGACGTGAATCTGCCGTTTATTTCTTTTGTGGCTGTTGGCTATGACCGTACTGTATACCTGGAACGGCCTGTTCCTAACGAAGAAGTACATGCAGAGTGGACGACGGTCTCTCGTTCGGAGATCACAGCACAGCTTCTGGAAATTTCAGAAGACATCACACTGGAACTGAGTGCATCCCAGAAAACCCTAACCGGAATCGCGCCGGATACCGAAACGGTTTATTTAAAGGATCTGTCCGACACACAGCTGGAGCAACTGGGAATTCCAGAGGAAAATGATGTACTGACCTGTCAGGATTCTGTCTGCTTCCGCACTTATATTGCTGTTCTGGAAGATTATTTTGCAAAAGAAGACCGACAAATCTCTTTGCTGTAAATGCTTGTTTTTCTCCAAATGAAATGTGCGCTGTGTATTATAAAGTAATACATTATAAGCAGCAGTGCACTTTTCAATATATTATTTTACTTCTATTTTCAGGAGGATTTTATCATGAGCGAATTTTTCAAAAATATTCCGACAATTGCCTATGAAGGAAAGGATTCCAAGAACCCGTTGGCATTCAAATTCTATAATCCAGACGAAGTCATTGCTGGAAAAACCATGCGCGAACAGCTGAAGTTTGCGCTGTCATGGTGGCACACTATGGGTGGTGACGGCACAGACATGTTCGGCTGTGGCACTACTGATAAGAGCTGGGGCTGTTCCGACCCCACTGAGCGTGCCAAGGCAAAGGTTTATGCTGCATTTGAAATTATGGATAAACTGGGCATTGACTACTACTGCTTCCACGACAGAGATCTGTCTCCGGAATATGGTTCTCTGAGCGAGACCAACGAGAAACTGGCTGAGATCGTAGACCTGTGCAAAGAAATGCAGGACAAGACTGGTAAAAAGCTGCTGTGGGGTACCGCAAAGTGCTTCGACCACCCGAGATTCATGCACGGTGCAGGCACCTCCCCCAGCGCTGATGTTTTCGCATTTGCTGCTGCACAGATCAAGAATGCCATTGATGCCACTGTAAAGCTGGGCGGTCAGGGCTATGTATTCTGGGGCGGCCGTGAAGGCTATGAGACCCTGCTGAACACCAACATGGGTCTGGAACTGGACAACATGGCTCGTCTGATGCACCTGGCAGTGGACTATGCAAGAAGCATCGGCTTTACCGGGGACTTCTATGTAGAGCCGAAGCCCAAGGAACCCACCAAGCACCAGTATGATTTTGACTCTGCAACTGTTATCGGTTTTCTGAACAAGTACGGTTTGGAGAAGGACTTCAAGCTGAATATCGAAGCAAACCACGCAACACTGGCACAGCATACCTTCCAGCATGAGCTGCGTGTCGCAAGAACCAACGGCATGTTCGGTTCTATCGATGCAAACCAGGGCGATCCGCTGCTAGGATGGGATACCGACCAGTTCCCGACCAATGTCTATGACGCTGCACTTTGCATGTATGAAGTACTGAAGGCAGGCGGCTTCACCAACGGCGGTCTGAACTTTGACGCCAAGGCAAGACGTGGATCTTTCGAGCTGGAAGATATCTTCCACAGCTATATTGCTGGCATGGATGCATTTGCACTGGGCCTGCGCATTGCGGACAAGATGATCACCGATGGCAGAATCGACAAGTTCACCGAGGATCGTTATGCAAGCTGGAAGACCGGCATCGGTGCTGATATCATTGCTGGCAAGGCTACCATGGCTGATCTGGAAAAATATGCACTGGAAAAGGGCGAAGTTACCGCTTCTCTCACCAGTGGTCGTCAGGAACTGCTGGAATCCATCATGAATGAGATCATGTTCAGCCTCTGAGATTGATTTATAAATAAAAGTATAACGGAGCGCATGGACATGTCTGCACATGTTCAGCGCTCCGTTTTGGTAGAATAGGAGAGATCAGATTGGCAAAAGAAAAAGTGGAAAAAACAAATGCCATGCGCATTCTGGACAGGGCAAAAGTACCCTATGTCCACCGATGTTGGGAACAAGCTACAGGACAGCACACAGGTGTAGAGCTTGCCGCCGCTCTGGGTCAAGACCCATCGCAGGTATTCAAGACTCTGGTCACAGTGGGAAAATCCGGAGAGCATTATGTATTCCTCGTCCCCGTTGCAGAGGAGTTGGATTTGAAAAAAGCTGCCGCCGCAGTAGGAGAAAAGGCGGTTTCTATGTGCAAATCAAAGGAATTACTTCCCTTGACGGGATATATTCATGGCGGCTGTTCTCCCGTAGGCATGAAAAAGCTGTTCCGCACAACCATCCATCGAACAGCGGCAGATTTCCCCACGATTCTGTGCAGCGCCGGAAAAATCGGACACCAGCTGGAGCTTTCCTTGGAGGGATTGGGGAAAGTTGTACCTTTTCGGCTGGCGGATATTATTGTAGAAAAGGAACTTTTATGATGCTATTCTCCCATCACGACATCCAAACGCTCAATCTTGTGAATGTTCAAAACAGAAAAAATCCAGGATATCCACTCAACAGAAAGCATACTTATCTCGAATTGTTTTTCAGTCCGAAAAATGACGTCTTGATTGTTGGTGTAGTTGATAATAATTATATCTATTGGGCATCTTTGACGAAAACAAACGAAACAGAAAAAAATGCTGCAATTTTTGGAGAGATTGCAAAAGGACAATTTACTTCTGTTTCTTCACTGCATTGTGTATTGTCAAATGTCAGCCTCACTTATGCGGAATTGAAACATTGGCATCGTGTAGAACACCGCCGGAATCCTTCGGGTATGTTCTACACCTATGGTACCCCGGATGAACATGCTTCTCTTTTCGGGAACTATATTTCCAAATATCCGGACGAAGTACGAAAAAAGTGCCTTGCCCGGGAAGCTGAAGGCGCATATTTTGATGTAATGCACACCTATCTTGAAATAATCAGCCGATATCCGGAAAATCCTCTGTACTACACACAAATCAGTGAGATCATTCGCATCATTCAATCTGACAGTTATCTGCTGCTTTCTGAAAATATAGATATTCGTCAACTATATATTCAATTGCAGGATAAAGCAAGCGAACGATATAATACCTATATGACAGCGGTGCGTTGAAAATGAACACAAAAAAAGATAATCTTTTATATATGAAAAGCACTGTACCTTCAAATGCTGCATACACAACATCTAACCATGTATGGTGGGCATACAACTGGGCTGCATACGATGATGAACAACTCCCGCAAGATATTGAAAACGAATTAACCATGGAACTGGATTTGTTTCTGGATGAGGTTTATCAAGACTATGATACTATTCATTCTGAAAATGAGATTCGCTGTAGAATCGAGCAAGAAACGCATCGACTCCTAAATATTTATCCCGATCTTTTAAGCGACTTGGACTGTTTATACGACTACGGCGGTTTAAATGAGTTTTTTCACAATATCATTGCACAATTTCCCTTTTACCGCCAAGAAAAGTATTGTTCTGCTTATGAAATGATTTTTGACTGCATTTTCTGGAAAAAGATATAAACTTAATGGAATTATTGGAACATTGCAAGTGTCTTTGAACTGCACCAGCTGTGCTTAGATAAATAATAATTTGTATTTTCTCAAGCTCAATTAACAAAAGAAAGGAGCCACCCCCATGAAATGTCCCTATTGTCAAAAAGAAATGCAGAGCGGTGAAATCGAACTGTACGAATTCGCCAGCGTGCTGTTCCACAAACCAGCCACACTGAAATTTATACCCCATGACCACTCTCAGAACCCCAAAAAGGCAGAGCAGATCTATTCCACTCCCGTGGGCTGGTACTGCACCGACTGCAACAAAATCATGGCTGTCTTTGAAGCGACAAAACCGATGTTCGGATAACCGGCTGCTTCTCTTTTTCCCGCAGCAGCCAGAACACCAACCCATACAGCACCAGTGCAATACCCAGAAACAGCACCATACCTGGCATACTGTCCCATAATGCCGGACAAAATACACCCGGTAAAGATGCCATTGCAAAAGAAAATCCAGCGGCAAACAGCGGTTTCCCCACAAGCTTTCCAAAGCGAAACCGCAGGTTTGCCGTTTTTACTGCCATGCGCACCCGATTGCAGTTTCCGAACACGTTGCTGGTATAATAAGATGCCACAATACCATAAAAACCGAACAACGGAATACAAATGAGCACCACGCAGATGCGGATGACATATTCCGCCAGATAGTTCAGAGAGGAAAAGTTCTGCTTGCCCATGCCCTTGATGAGCGCTTCCAGTACGATTTCCAGATAGATAAACGGTACAACTGGTGCCAAAATCCGGATCATGCGCCCGGACAACGTGCCGCCATCCATCCAATAGCCAATGACACCGCCGAATTTCAGAAGCACCGCCGCAATTAAAATGGCAAAGATCAGCGTCATTTCAATGACACGTTCTGTCAGTTGGCACACCCGTTCCCGATTCCCGGCAGCATTGGCTCGTGCCACTTCCGGAATCAGAATACCCGACAAGGCACACAAAATGGTCGACGGAAAAAACAAAACGGGAATCACAATGCCCTCAAAAGTGCCGAACTGCTGTAATGCACGGCTGGTGCTGTCCCCAAACTGCCGCAGGGTCATGGGAATCAGTGCGTCATTCGCTGTACTGAGCGCAGAGGTCAGGCATCCCCCGAAGGCGACCGGCACGGCAAGCCGTATATATCGCCAAAAGCTGACACTGCATTGTCCGGTGCTGTGCTCCCGACGGCGGATATACAAAGCAGACAATGTCACTGCCGTAAAAATTGTCCCGACAGCCATACTGTATACCAAATACGTGCAAACCTGTTCCGGCTTTGCAGCACCGCTCCAGAATAGCAGCATTACCAAAATCCCAGCACGCAGAAGAAACTCGATAACATCGCAAAATGCTGTCACAATCACTCGGCACACTGCATTGAAATAACCTTTCAGACAGGCACTGATTCCGCCAAGCGGCAACAATAATGCCATCATCCGCACGGAATCTGCCATGGCTTCGCTTTGCAAAAACTGACGGCTCAAGGGCTGAGCAAACCAGAAAATTGCCATGACCACCGGCAGCGATAACATCAGGCAAAAAGAAATGGCATAGCGCAAGATCTTTCCGGGACAGCCTTCCTTGTATCCCAGTTCTTCAGACACAAAGCGACTAGCACAAAGCACGGCATTTCCACCAGCAACCATAGCTGCCAGATTGAAAAAAGAACCGGCAAGGGCAAGCGTCCCCACCGTTGCTGCACCGACACGCCGTGTTATCCAGGCGTTGAACAGCAGCGACAGACATTCCAGAAAAAATTGGATCACTGTCATTTGAATGGTATCCCGGACAACACTGCGCTTGCGCATGGCAATTCCCCCTTCGTGGCTTTCCGCACAATTCAACTTATGCCAAGCCTCGAAGAAACATGCCTAAACAGACTCTAAAGTTTCCAAATGCCCTGTAATCACACCCAGGAATTGCTTTCCATATTTCTGCGCCTTGATCACGCCTACGCCGGACACCTGCCGCATTTCCCCCATAGTATGCGGTTTTTTCCGACACATATCCCGAAGTGTGGCATCCGCAAAAATAAAATACGGCGGTACACCCTCGTTTTTAGCGAGTTTCGTCCGCATTTCACGCAGCTTCTGAAAGAGTGCATTGTCCTCTGCTGTCATGGTAGGATCTGTCGTTCCCGTAGGCGCTGCCAGTTTTTCCCGAACAATGGGCACACGCCTTGTCACCTGTTTCTGATCCCGGATGATCTCCACCGATCCAGCAGTCAGTGCCAGTTCCTGATACTCCTTGAACTGCCTTAGCGCCAGATCTTCTCGCTGGATCAATTCGTCTATCAGCTGTACCACTTCCCGATGGGACATCTTATCAATAATGCCATAAGTAGACAGCTGATCCAGCCGCATCCGCAGGACAACTTCCTTTTTGCTGCCGATGAGCACATCTGCCGCCATCGTACGGCTGAGGTGATAGCCGCTTTTCTGAGCACGATACACACAGGAAAGGATCTTCTTTGCCTCCAGCGTAGCATCCTCTTCTTTGTAATTTGTCTGGCAGCAGGAACAATTCCCACAGCTTTCCGGTGAATTTTCCCCGAAATACCAGAGCATCCGATGGCGCAGACAGCTGGTAGAGGTGGCATAGAATGTCATTTGCTTCAGCCGCTCCTTGCTCTTTTCAATGAGGAATTCACGGAGCGCTTCGTCCTCCACATCCATAGTTTCCCGGCTGCGTTCGATCAAAAATGTATTAGTGCGCACATCTCTTCCGCTGTACAGCAGAATGCACTGCGCCGGCTCTCCATCCCGTCCGGCACGCCCTGCCTCCTGGTAATAGCTTTCCAGATCCTTGGGCATGTTGTAATGGATGACGAAGGAAACGTTGGACTTGTCGATGCCCATACCAAAGGCATTGGTCGCCACCATAATGGGCTTCCTGTCATAGAGGAAATCCTCCTGATTCTGCCCGCGTTCTCCGTCAGAAAGTCCGGCATGATAGCGTGTTGCCGCATAGCCTGCGTCACAGATGGCATCACAGACCTCCTCCACCGCCTTCCGGGTGGAGCAATAGACAACGCCGCTTTTTCCGACATTTTCCCTCAGAAGTTCTAACAATTCTGCTGTTTTGTTACTTGGCCGCCGCACACCGAAAAACAGATTTTTACGGTCAAAACCGGTCTTGATCATCTCCGGATTTTGCAGCTGTAGGATCTCAGCGATGTCCCGTTCTACCTGCTGTGTTGCCGTTGCCGTAAATGCCGTGCAGATAGGACGCCGTGGCAGCTGCTGGACAAACATGGGAATATCCAGATAACTCTGACGGAAATCCTGTCCCCACTGAGAAACGCAGTGCGCTTCGTCTACTGCGACCATACTGATCTGCACCCGCTCCGCCAGCCAAAGAAAACGATCTGTCATAAGACGTTCCGGGGCAACATAGAGGATCTTGTATTTTCCCTGTTGTGCCAGCTGCATGGTCATGTGGAATTCCTCAGAAGAAATGCTGCTGTTCACATACGCCGCCGGAACGCCCACCTGGTGCAGTGCCTCCACTTGATCTTTCATCAAGGAAATCAGCGGGGATATGACAATGGTGATTCCTGGAAGAAGCAGTGCAGAGATCTGATAACAGACTGATTTTCCGGCACCAGTGGGCATGACAGCCAACACATCTCTGCCCTGCAAAATCGCATCAATTGCCTTTTTCTGTCCTGTGCGAAAAGACGCATGTCCGAAATATTGCTGTAACAGTGCCTCTGGTTCTATCATATTCCCTGTTCACCTGCACTTTCCGGCAGTCCGTCTGTCTGCCAGCGTTCCAGTTCCTCCTGCGCCGATTGCAGCAGCAATTCGCTGGGGTTGTCACCGCCCATGATCCGGGCAATTTCATGGATACGTCCATCAGCATCCAGGGGCATGACATGGGTCTCTGTCCTGCCGCATTCCGTTTGCTTTTCGATCATGAGGTGATGGTCTGCCATAACGGCGATCTGCGACAGATGCGTCACGCAGAGCACCTGTCGGATTCGCCCCACTTCCTGTAATTTCATGCCGATTTTCTGGGCAGCCTTACCGCTGACGCCAGTATCCACCTCATCAAAGATCAGAGTGGGAATACTATCCCGGTCGGCAATGACGCATTTCAGTGCCAGCATAATACGGGACAATTCACCGCCTGATGCAATGCGTGCCAAGGGACGAGGTTCTTCTCCACGGTTTGCGGAAATGAGAAATTCCAGACTGTCCATGCCATGAATGGTAAGCTTTCCGGTAGTATGCTTTCCCACCAGAACCACATTGGGCATATTGAGAAATTCCAGCTGTGCAGTTACCTCTGTCACAAAGCGCTCCAGTGTTTTCGTACGGTATTCCGACAGTGCCTTTGCCTGGGCAGAAACCGTCTCCAAAAGCTGAGCCTTTTCCCGACGCAGTGCGGCGATTTCCACAGTATCGCTCTGCATCTGTTCCAATTCCTGCTCTGCAAGCTCCCGCTGCTCCACCAGTTCATCCCCGGTGCACTGATATTCCCGGCAGATACGGCGGAGCTCCTGCATCCGCTTTTGCACTTGAGCATACCTCTGCGGATCCAGATCCATCTGTTCCTGTAAACTGCGGCATTCTGCGGCAATATCTCCCAGCTCAATGCCGGCAGTAGTCAAGCGTTCGCCCAGAGCGGCAAAATCTGTGCGCAGTTCTGAAAATGCTGAAAGTTCATCAGCGGCGGCGTCTGTCAACATCACTGCCGACACATCCGCATCGGCGCCATCCAGGGCATCTGCCGCATTTTGAAGTGCCGATGCAATACTCTCAGCATTCTGCAAAATGTTCAGTTCCTCCTCCAGCGCATCCTCTTCGCCGATCTCCAACCCTAGTTCATCCACCTCTGCTACCAGTTCTTTCAGCTGCTGCCGGCGGTGAGCTCTTTCCTGTTCCTGCTTCACAAGCTGATTCAGCCGCTTTGCTGTCTGCTGCAAATTCCGAAACGTTTCCTGATATTGCTGCAGCAGTGCATCATCACCGCCGAAAGCATCCAAAATCTGCAAATGACATTCCGGAGACAAGAGCACCTGATTGTCATGCTGACCATGAATGGTAATGAGTGCATCCCCGATCTCACGCAGCACAGATACTGTGGTGGTATGCCCATTGACCCGTGCCGCACTGCCGCCATCTGCGGCGATCTCTCGTGTCAACAGTAGTTCGTCATCCTCATGGGAAATAGACAGCGCATCCAGCCGTGCGCAGACTGCCGCATCCAGATGGGTAAACAGTGCAGTGACCACAGCTTTTTTACAGCCAGTCCGCACAATATCCCTTGTGACCCGCTGCCCCAGAACGGCGTGAATACCATGAATGAGAATGGACTTTCCGGCACCGGTTTCACCGGTAAACACATTCAAATGCGGCGAAAACGGAATCCTTGCATGAGCAATGACTGCCAAATTTTCAATTTCCAGCTCAGCTAGCATTTAAAATCCTCCCGTTTCCATAAGTTTTGCAAAAGAAAGCGCAAATTCCCGTGCCAATGTTTCCGTGCGCAGCAGAACAAATATGGTGTCGTCTCCGGCAATGGTACCCACCACATCTTCCCGATGCATGGCATCCAGTACTGCTGCAACAGCCTGCGCCGTTCCAGTACGGCAGTGAATCACCGCCGTGTTTCCAGCATAGTCTGTCCGCAATGCAGCCCCCTGCCAGATGTTCCCGGTGATCCCCTGCCATACTGGTGCTGTATAACAAGCACGTCTGCCGCTCCGCCGTTCCTTGGTCAGCTTTAGCTCCCGGATATCTCTCGACAGCGTTGCCTGAGTCACATCAAATCCCAGTACCGCCATGCGATCCCGCAATACTTCCTGGGTAGGGATCTCCTCTTTGGCAATCAATTCTAAAATGGCATCCTGCCGTTCCTTTTTCATGGCACACCTCACGACTTTCCATCTTTCAGAGACTGCATCATTTTCCGGCTCAGAGAATCAAAAAACGTATTTCCACTCAGATCCAGGATATCCAGCGTCTGGGCTGAACCGGATATTTCCAGCGTATGGGATGACAAAAACGCTGTCGGCTTCTCTCCGTCCACACAGAGATAAACATCTTGTTCTCCCCGCAGCCGACAGTTTACCTGCAAATCGTTGTGGGGAGAAAATAAAATGGGACGTGCAGAAAGGGCGTGAGGACAGATGACATTCATTTCAATACAGGAAAATTCCGGTTCTATGATAGGACCTCCTGCAGACAGAGCATATGCAGTAGAGCCTGTAGGCGTACTGAAAATAATACCGTCTGCACGGTATTCGCCCAGCACCACATTATTCCGGGAAACCGTAAACTCCGCCACCCGGGAAAAATTCCGGGAAATAACAATATCATTGAGTGCCGTCATCTCTCGGATGCACTTTCTGGAAGCGTCCATCACCTTTCCCTGGAGAAGCATCCGTCTGGACACCCGATAATCCCCCGTTTGCAGCCGTGCCACTTCTCCGATCTGATCCGGTTCCATAGACGCCAGAAATCCCAATCGTCCGGTGTTAATGCCCAACAGCTTTGCCGTAGTTCCCACCACATGCCGTGCGCAGTGCAGAATCGTCCCGTCGCCGCCAATGGCAATCGCCACATCAGCATCCCGCACTGCCTCCAAAAAAGGCGCATAGCACACAAAGGGCATATCCTCGAACAATTCCAGACACTTCGGGTCTGCCCAAACCTCCATGCGGTTGCGATGCAGTGCCTGGCACACATGCCGTGCCACCTGGGCAGCATTGCCCCTCTGCAAATGATGGAATAACACCACTTTCATCCTGTTTTCTCCTTTTTCGCTGCTGCAAATGCAGTGGCTGCCAATTCTGCAATATCCGGCAGTACTGTTTCTGCTGCCCCTTTTTCCACTGCCGCAAGATATTCCACATTGCCCGAACCGCCCTGAATGGGCGAAGGGCACAGCAGCTGCACTGCCAATCCCAGTTTCCGGAACAATTCTGTCATCTCTGCCAGCACCCGGCAATGCACCTTCTGGGACAATACCAGCCCGTTTTTTCCGATATTTTCCCTGCCGGCTTCAAACTGCGGCTTGATGAGGATCACAGCTCTGCCACCAGGTCTCAAAAAGGAAACTGCCGCCGGAAGTACATGATGCAAGGAAATAAATGACACATCCACGGAAAAAAAGTCGATAGGTTCTTCCAATTGCTCCGGACGAACCTGCCGAATATCCGTTCCTTCCCAGTTCACCACACGTGGATCTTCCTGGAGAGACAGAGCAAGCTGATCGTGCCCCACATCCACTGCATAGACCTTTGCAGCACCATGCTGTAACATACAGTCCGTGAAGCCGCCGGTAGATGCGCCGATATCCATGCAGACCATACCGTCCAGTTTCCACTGCATAGTCTGTATGGCATGTTCCAATTTTAAGCCGCCTCTTCCTACAAAGGGAATATCATTTCCCTCCATGACCAGCTGATCTGCCTCTGTCACTGAAAATGCCGGCTTGGTACAGACCTTGCCGTTCACCAGGATCTGCCCGTTCTGTATCAAAACCTTGGCACGCTGACGGCTGGGAGCAAAACCGCACTGCACCACTGCAAGATCAAGCCTTGACATGATGAGTTTCCTCCTGGAACACACGCTGCATATCCCGGTAAATGGCATTTTCAGAAAGTCCCATGGTCTCCATCTGGGAGGCAATAGATGCCTGAGGCAGATACTGCTTCGGTGCAATGCGGCGGTAGATGCCGGTATATCCCCGTTCCATCAGCAGATCGCCGAACAACTGGGAAATACCGCCGTAATAATACGCCTCTTCCAGAAATACCACATGTCCATAGGACATGGCAATTTCCGCCACAGCATCCGCCAGTGGAAAGATACGGGTCAGCTTCAGCAGATCGCAGGGCATCCCCTGTTCTCTGGCACGGCGGCTGGCACGATACAAATAGTCATAAACACGTCCGTAGGAAATATACAGTACATCGGTTTTTGTGCCGGAAACATGGGTATACTCCGTATTCAGCGCACTCTTGTCAAAGACACTGTTATCAGCACCCCTGGGATAGCGCACACAGGCAAGCCCCTTGTCCCGATACAGTGCCCGGTGCAGGCAGAGACGAAGCTCATCATAACATGCAGGCGCATAGATCACCGCCCCCGGCACAGTGCTCAGAAAGGATACATCATATAAGCCATGATGGGTCTCACCGTCCTCACCAACCACACCGGCACGATCTACACCCAGTACCACATGGAGACCGCCGATGGCGACATCATGCATCAGCTGGTCATAGGCACGCTGTAAGAATGAGGAATACACTGCAAACACAGGCAGCTCACCTGTGGATGCCAGCGCAGCCGAAAAAGTCACCGCATGCTGTTCGGCAATGCCTACATCATAGTAGCGTCCTGGAAATCTCCGGGCAAAATGATGGAGTCCTGTGCCGTGCTCCATTGCCGCCGTCACAGCGCAGATCCGGGGATCCTGCTGCGCCAGATGCACCAGTTCCTTGCCGAATACATCGGAATAAGAATCCGTTCCCGATACCTCTGGATTACCGGTTTCTATGTCAAATTTGGAAATGCCGTGGTATTCGCCGGGATTTTCCTCCGCTGGCGCATAGCCCTTGCCCTTGACGGTATGTACATGGACAAAGACCGGCTTGTGATATTCCTTTGCCGCCAGAAGCACTTCTTCTAGCTCCTCAATATTATGCCCATCCACAGGTCCCAGATAGACAAACCCGAAATCCTCGAACATGGTAGCCGACTGAAGCAGTGCCTCACGCACTACGCTCTTGGAGTTCTTGATGACCTTTGCCACAGACGGACCAATGACAGCCGTCCGGTTCAGACGGCGTTCCACCGCTTTTTTGGTGCGAACATAGCCCTCGCTGCTGCGCATAGACGACAGATAGCGTGCCAGTGCACCTACATTTCTGGAAATAGACATCTCATTGTCGTTGAGGATCACAATGAGATTATTCCCGGATTTTCCGGCATTGTTCAGTCCCTCATAGGAAAGGCCGCCGGTCATGGCACCGTCACCTACCACAGCAATGGCAAAATGATCCCGGTCACCCTGCAGCCGCATACCCTCGGCAATACCACATGCCACAGAAATAGCAGTACTGCTATGCCCGCTGATAAAGCTGTCGTGTTCGGATTCCTTCGGCTTTGGGAAACCGGAAATACCATTTTCCTGCCGGATGGTGGAAAACTGCTGCATCCGTCCTGTGAGGATTTTATGGGTATAGCACTGGTGTCCCACATCCCATACAAATTTATCGTCCGGAGAAGAAAACACCCGGTGCATTGCCACCGTCAGTTCCACAGAACCGAGATTCGAAGCCAAATGTCCACCGGTTTTCGAAATGGTCTCCACCAGGAGACTTCGAATCTCCTGACAGAGCGCCTGACATTGTGCCGGTGTCATTTTTTTCAGATCCTTCGGAGAATGCAGCTGAGACAGCAGCGATTCGCCGGGATCCGACAATTTTTTCTGATCCATTTTTTCATTTCCTGCGCCCTCTGATTACCGCAGGTTTCACTCCTTTCATTTATTTTTCACGCATCAAAAGCTCTTCTGTCAGATCCAGCAAAAATTCATGATCCGGAAACTGCGCTAGAAGCCCTTTTGCTTCTTCTGTCAGCGCAGCCGCTTTTTGACGTGCCTGTTCCAATCCCAGCAGCGTTACAAAAGTAACCTTTCCCTCCTGTGCATCGCTGCCTACCGGCTTACCCAATACCTCTGAGGTACTAGTCACATCCAGGATATCATCCACGATCTGAAACGCCAATCCCAGCTTTGCACCGTATTGATCTGCAAGAGTGATCTGCTCTGCCGAAGCACCTGCTGCTGTGCATCCCAGACGACATGCGCCCCGGATCAGAGCACCGGTCTTTGCAGCGCACATAGCCTCCTGTTCCTCCAGTGTCACATCGCTGCGTGTCTCAAATGCCATATCCATGATCTGACCGCCGATCATACCAGCAGCGCCAGTGATCTCCACCAGAATATGAAGCAGTTGTATCTTCACAGATGGTTCCAACACAGGATCGTCGATCAGTACCCCGAATGCTGCTGTCGAAAGCGCATCTCCTGCCTGTAATGCCACTGCATGGCCGAATGCCTTGTGACAAGACGGTCTGCCCCGGCGGTAATCATCATTATCCATTTCCGGAAGATCGTCGTGAATCAAGGAAAAGGTGTGTATCATTTCAATGGCACAAGCTGCCGCCATCGCCTGCTCCTGTGTCCCGCCGCAGAGCCGGCAGAATTCCAGCACCAGCACCGGGCGAATCCGCTTACCCCCTGCCTCCAGAGAATAACGCATGGCTTCCACTACCTTTGCCTGCCGCTGTGTCTCCGGCGTTACCTGGACATAGGTCAGAAGCTGCTGTTCCACTGCTGCCGCCAGTTCTTCCAGCCGCTGTTTATGCTTCGCTTCCATCTGCCGCATCCTCCTTTTCCTGCATGGGCACAGTCTGCTTGGAGATCTGCAGCTTTGCTGTCTGCAATTCCTCCTGACACGCCGCCGCCAGCTGCATGCCCTGTGTATATACATTTACCGCTTCTTCCAGCGAGAGACTCCCCTGTTCCAGCTTCTGGGTCAGTTCCCGCAGCTGTTTCATGTGTTCTTCAAATGCCATGGCACTCCGCTCCTTTCTATTTTATATCAACCATATTGTGAAAATCGGGATACTTTGTGTAGAGACGACCATTGGTCGCCCAAACATAATGATTCCCCTGTTCCAGCTTCGAGTCATTTCCCACAGCTATTCCAAATATTCTTCAAATGCCATTATTCCTACGGCAATACCGTACAAAGCCGTCAGGCGCTCTTTGTGCGGTGTTGCCCTACATCGGCTATGAATGATTCCTTGCGATAAAGAAAAGCCGATAGAATGGAAACAAAACCGTTCCATCTCCGCATGGTTGATATTGTTTTGCTGTTTCATATTTCAGCATTGCAATAAATTCTGCTGCTTGTTCTTCTGTCAGACATGATAAATATGGAATCAATGCCGTACTCTGCACAAAATCTACGATTGCATCGCTGCTGTCCATCTGATGATAATAGTTCGTCTGCCAGACCTCCACATCAGAATAACAGGATGTGAACATATCATAATAAGCCCTGGCTGAAAAGTTGTTACAGGTACGTTCAAAGCAAAAGAGCTTATTTTTCCTATCGTATGATTGCGCCGTTTCCTTGATGATATCAGAAATCGGCATCTCATCAAAGTCTGGAATTTGCATCGCCAGCACACCATCTGGATTTAGCAGAGCCTTTGTGTTCTGAATAAATTCTTCCTGATTGTCCAGCCACTGCAAAAATGCATTTGAGAAAACAAGATCAAAAGTCCCCAGATCTGTCAGCGGCTTGCTACAATCCCGCTGGATCCAGGTCACATCATTCATGCATTCCTTTGCTTTTTCCAGCATATTTTCAGACAAATCAACTCCAACAATTTCAGCATCCGGAAACCGGTTTCGGATGGAAATCGTACTCATCCCGGAACCGCATCCGACATCCAGTATCCGTTTGCATTCTTTTATCTCAATCCGATTTGCCAAATCTATAGATGGCTGTATTCGTTCTTTTTCAAACCGATGATAAGATATTGCATCCCACATCATCCACACCATCCTTTTCCAAAATCTCTTATTCACAGGAATTGCACACCTCTGCTTTAATCTCACCCTCAGCCAGCTGGATCCGCAGCACATCACCAGCACTTACCTGCTGCGCATTGCGTACCAGCGTATCCCCGTGATACGCCAGCGCATAGCCACGCCCCAGGATCTTCAGAGGACTGAGCATATCCAACCGTGTCGCCTGCTGCTGCAATTGCTGCTCACAGCGTTCCAGAACAGAGGCACCGCTCTTGACCAGACGCAGATACAAGGATTCCAGTTCCTTCTGCGCCATTTCCTGGCGATGCTCCAGCGACTGCATCCGCAGACGATCGCACAGCCGTCCCAGTTCCTGTTGTTTCCGCAGCAACTGCTGCTCCACAGCTGATTCCATCCGCCGTGTCAGTTCCTGTACCTGCTGTATCATCTGCCGCACATCCGGCACTGCCAGTTCTGCCGCCGCTGACGGCGTAGGTGCACGCAGATCTGCCGCCGCATCCGCCAGTGTCCAGTCTGTCTCATGTCCCACGGCGGAGACAATGGGCACCGTACAATTGTAGATGGCCATGACCACTTTTTCCGTATTGAACGCCTGCAAGTCCTCTGCTGAACCGCCGCCGCGTCCCACGATCAGGACATCACAGCCGTCACACTGCGCCGCATCAATGGCACGGCATACGGAATCTGCCGCCGCATCTCCCTGTACCTGCGCCGGATAGACAAGCAGATGCCCAATGGGATACCGCCGTCCCACCACGTTTTTCACATCCTGTAATGCCGCACCCGTATCCGACGTAATCACGCCGATTTTCCGTGGCATGGGCGGAAGAGGATGCTTTGCTGCCGTATCGAATACACCCATTGCCGTCAGCTTTTTCTTCAGCTGCTCCAGGGCAAGTGCCTGCATTCCGGCACCGTCCGGCTGCAAATCTGTTACATACAGCTGAAATACGCCGTCTCGTTCATAGAGAGATGCCGTTGCCGCTGCAATGACACGCATACCATCCTGGGGTACAAACCGCAGCCGTTGAGCATTGCCCCGGAACATAACAGCCTTTACGCCGCTTTCTTCATCACGCAGCGTAAAATAGAGATGCCCCGAACGATAGTGATTGGTGAAATTGGAGATCTCACCACGCACTAAGATTCCCTGTAAAGCATGATCCTCTTTCAGCTTGAATCCCACATAGCGGTTCAGCTGCGTTACACTTAAAATTGCCATAATGCGCCTCTCTTTTCCCGCAGTGCCCCATAGACTGCCACGCCTACGGCGTTGTCGCAGGCACAATCCGGTTCTGCAAAATAACATTCCGCCTGGGCAGACAGCATGGGACGAATCATCCGGTTGGACATCACGCCTCCGGCATAGATCACCGGCAGTGCGCCATACTTTTCCTGCGCCGCCTTTGTCATGGTAATAATAGTCTCCGCCACAGTCAGCAGACAGAACTTTGCAATATCCTCCGGCAGCTCGCCCTGTTCCAGCATAGAACGGCACTTGTTTTCCAGTCCGGACAGACAGCAGTCCATGCCCCGGATCACGGGACGGACACGCATCTGCTTCCAGCTTTGCAGCGCCAGCTGTTCCAGTGCCGCACCGCAGGGAAATTGCAGTCCCAGCATGAGACCAACACGATCAATTGCCTGTCCCGCTTTCAGATCGAGAGACGTGCCGCAGGGTGTGATCCGCAGCCAATCTGTTTCGTCCGGCTCACAGTACAAAGAATCTGTTGTGCCGCCGCTGACATGGAATGCCAGAAAGGACTGCTTGCACAATGCCAGTTTTCCCGCAGAATAAAGTGCCGCCAATACATGACCGATCTGATGGGACGTCACATGCAGGGGCAGTCCATTCACAGAAGCAATACTCCGTGCCGTCCCCAGTCCCGTCAGAAAACAGGGCATATAAGAGTCTTCCAGATTCCGTGGTCGGGATGAAACACCAATGGCGCATAGTTCCTTTTCCTGCATCCGGGATTGAAGCCGTTCCATCAGTTCCGGCAGCTGCCGTGTGTGGTGAAATACGGCATCACTCTGCCGCAGTCCTGCTGCACCGGCTTTTACCGGAAGTAACTGCTTTTCCTGGTGCACCGCACCCGTCTCCAGATCCAGCAATGCTACAGACGTGGTATAATTACTGGTATCAATCCCCAGAATCTGTGCCATTCCCGGCATCCTCCTTTGCCGCCTTCTCAGACCGTGCATAGGCGCCCAGCACACCGTTGATAAAAGCTGTATCCTCCGCATAGGCATACGCCTGGGAAAGCCGGACTGCCTCGCTGATAACCACGTTCACCGGGATATCCGGCATATTTTTCAACTCATAGAGTGCCAGCCGCAGAATAGACCGGTTGATCGCAGGCACACGACTCAGACTGCGCTGCTTGCTGTGTGCTTCGATGATCTGATCCAGTTCCTGTGTCTGAGAGAGCACACCGCTAACATAGCGTTTCACACGATCCGGCACGGGCAGTTCCAGCATTTCCTCCGTTGATGTATACAGCGCTTCGATGGAATCAATTTCCTCAGCTCGTACCATTGCCTCGTATAACAATAAAAAAGCATATTCTCTGGTTTCGTGTTTTGTCATAACAACCTCCACATCCTGATTTTTACAGATCTTCCTCTAAAAAAGGGCGATCCCATTAAATTCGAAATACAGCAAAAAAGAAAGCTGATGCAACGGCAGATGCAGCAGCTTTCCACATTTCGATTTTCTTTCTTCTGATATGACTATGTATTTCTGCATAATCCAAAGAAATCGCCTGTAGTATGCCACCGGAATTTCCGCCGTCCGAACAAGTTCTTTCTTCTATTATACCAAAAAAAATCGATTGAGACAACTATTTTACCTCAAAAATTCGAATATTTTCTGCGGAAATTGATACCTCCCCCAAAATGATGTCTTTGATGGCTGCTGCCTGAGCTGCATCCAACCCTTCAGTCTGCACCACGACCTTGGCGCTTTCCCCGTCCAGATAGACGATACAGTCGGGATAACCCTGGGCTTTGATGAGAGATTCAATGGTGCTTTCGCTTTCAATGAGCTTGGAAGTTTCCACTGCAGCAATGGCGTCTGTCACAAGCTCATCCTCCGTCCGATCACCGCCGCCCAGAATGGACTGGAGCGTTGCCACGCTTTCGTCCCGGCTAGCAGTCCGCTCCAAACGTGCCTGAGCAAAATAATTTTCCGCACTGCCTGCCGCCTCCAGATCTGAAGCCACATCCTCTGCATTGGCCGCAGTCGAAGATGCGCCGACAGTTTCTGCTGTCGCATCTTCGCTATTTTCTGTGGCTTCTGCATCATCCTTTTCTGAAACAGGCTCTGCCTGTGCATTGACAAATGCCGTATCGCCATAGGTAATACCGTCATCCGACTGCACCTCTGCTGTTTTCAGTTCTCCGTCGGACATGGCATAATTGACATACACTGCAATTGCCAGCATCAACGTCAGGCAGGACAAAATGATCTGTTTTTTTCCGATGATCAAAGATGGTTTTTTCATAGTAATCTTCCCTTTCCAATATAAATTTTCATTTCTGCGTGGGGACAACGCAGATCCGACTCGCCGAAATATCCAGCACAGCCTGTACGGCGTTAGTCACACGCTCCTGTACCACACTGCTGGATGCACCGCTGCATACCACAATGACTCCACTGATCTCCGGCGAAACGATTTGCTGCACCAAAGGGCGTTCACCATCGCTGTCAGAGACGATCACACACTTCCGCTGGGATTGCGTCCGGGAGTCTGCCTGATCTTCCTCTTCATCCTGAGCGTAGACCGTTTCCGCAGTGCCAGTAGCAGTCAGCATTACTTGACAACGCCCCACGCCATCTATCTGCTCCAGAATGGTCACCAGACGTTCCTCTAGTGTATGGCAATACCCCTGCAATTCCGCAGAGGTATCAAAGGACGACAGTTCTGCCGCCGCAGATTCCTCTGCCTGTTTTTCCTTTTCCGGCAAAAAACCGGAAAGCAGGATCAGTGCCAAACCGGCAACGCCCAGGATCACCACCAGCCGTACACCACGTTCTCCTTTCAAACTGCCTTTCAGCCGTTCAAGAAGCTGTTTCCACATCAATTTTCACCTCTTCTCCCAGGCATTCTGCCAGCAGCGACTTTGCCGTCTCAGCATCCCCACAGAAAACCGTTACATGCTCTATCTCTATGCTGTTATCCTCTGCAATATGCACTTCCGCCTTTACTCTCGCATCTGTAACACCGCCCTTTTGCAGCAACTCCTGCAATGTATTTTCCAGATTTTCCGCAGCACAAACCTCTGTCTGCACTGCCATGGCGGCAGCCATATCCTGAGATACAGTCATATCACTGTCCCAGTTCATCTGCATTTTCCCTGCACCTTTCACCAAGGGCGTCAGAATTGCCAACAAAAATACTGCTGACAACAGCAGCCGCATCTGCCGGTCAAACTTGGCATTCGGACGAAGAGCATCCAGCACGCCGCTAAGCAAGCTGATCACACATGTGATCAGTACAATAGCACGCATCGTTTCCACAGAAAATCCTCCTCATTCTTATCACGCATTTCCCTTTCCCAGCGTCATAGCGATTGCTGTTGCCACTACGAACATAATACCGAAGCACACCAGTAACGCAAATGCAATGGCAAGAGCCTGCTGTGTTCCTCGCAGCAGCCGCAGCAAGCGCTGAGTGCCAAATAGTTCCGCTGCCGCCGTGCCAATTGCCACAACGCCGCGATACAGCAGAAGCTGTACCAGAGGCGGCAGAAACAGAATACAGATTGCCGCTATGCCGATAACGCCGGTAGTACTGCGCAGGATTTGCAGGCTGCTTCGCACAGCAGTATATGCATCAGAAACAGCACTTCCCACTACCGGTACAAAATTGGAAATGACATATTTTGTGGTCTTCGTCGCTGCCGTATCCACACTCCCGGTGATCCAGTTCTGCATGGACAGCACACCCAGAAAAATGGACATAAACAGACCCAATACCCAGGTGGTCACTTTTTTGGACAGGGTCAGAAGTCCGCTGACAGAAACCGAGGGGCTGACTGCATCCACAATGGCAAGGGCAAAACCCATGGTACAAAAAGGCAGCAGTACACGAGTGATCATCTGCATGACCCCATCCGCCAGTGCAATAACAGCTGTCTGGTAACAAACAGCACTACTGACAGTACCCCCTGCTGCCAGGATTCCGGCAAACACCGGCACAAAGATGAGCATAAATTCTGCACCCTGATTCAGCGTAGTCTCCACGGCGGCAAAGCTTTGACACAAAGGGTCTGCCAGGATTCCCACTGCCGCCAGAGCACAGAGAAACTCAAATACCTGTTCTGTCCCGGCACGCATGTTACCGCTGTGAAGTCCCTGCAGCAATGCTGCAAAAATAATCACCGTCAACAGTCCGGCAAGCATCTGAAAGGGACGCTCCACATGTTCCGAAATATATTCCCCTAGCACATCCCACACTGCAGAAAGAGTGAATTTATCGCTGATATCCCCGGCATCAGAAACAGAAAGTCCCAGCCTGTCCAGCACTGACTGCACGTCCCAATCCAG
Source organism: Ruminococcus sp. (assembly GCF_019417665.1). Lineage (GTDB taxonomy): Bacteria > Bacillota > Clostridia > Oscillospirales > Ruminococcaceae > Ruminococcus_C. The sequence continues at coordinate 15,917 of NZ_DXUU01000019.1, read as the reverse complement.
TGAGTCTGTCACATCTGTACTCCCGCTTTCCTCTGCAAAAGTCTGGGTCATATTCTCTTCTTCCGCCTGCACTGACACAGCGCACCACCTACCCAGAGTCACCAGCAGAAGTACTGTAATCGTCAGAAAGATCCAGATTTTTTTCATGCCAGCACCTCCGTCACTGTATTTAAAAGGGTTTCCAGTAAAGGCAGTGCCAGAAGCACCAAGGACAATCTCCCCCATAGTTCCACAGTCCGTGCCAGCGCTGTCTCGCCGCAGTCCTGACAAAGATCTCCGGCGATCCCGGTAAGATAACAAATGCCCAGCGCTTTCCACAAGGTTTCCAGATACGCCGCCGGCAGTCCGGTTTTGTTGAACAATGCATTCACACTTTCTGCAATAGGCGTCAGATATGCCACCGCTGCTATTCCCACAGTCACACAAGCACCAATGACACAAAACATGGCATGTTCCCGGCAGTACTGCTTGAGCAGCGTTGCAAAAATGGCAGCGATAATGCAAACTGCGGCAGCAGTTGTTGTCTCGCCGATCATAACCCGAACACCGACTTGACACGCTCGAAAAGTGTACCAATCTGATCCACCAGAAGCATCAGCACGACCACCAGTCCGGCAAGGGTGGTCATCATCGCCTGTTCCTCCCGTTCAGCACGTTTCAGCACCAGATTCAGCACTGCAACAATGATGCCAGTCCCGGCAATTTTAAAAATAAGGTCGATATCCATTTTGAAAACATCCCTTCTTTCCACTTATTAAGCTATTTTTGATTATGGTAAGATTTCAAGGTTTGTTTGTATGCGGGCGGATAATATTCGCCCCTACAAATATGACCCATTAACAAAACAGAATTGCCGCCAGCAGGCCGCCCAGTACGCCCATACTGAAATACAGCCGCTGACGCTGGATACAACGGTTTCGTGTCTCTTCTGCATAAGGTTCCAATTGCTGCCGATATTGCGCCAGTGTTTCGACTTGTCCACAGAGATCACTGACGCCCAGTTCCTCCCCCAGAGGCAGCAGCAGCTGTCTTGCGTTTTCCGGTACTGCTGCATCTTCCTGCAATCCCGTTCGCCATGCCGTACAAAGAGGCACGCCGGACTGCAATTCTGCCATCATCCGTTCCGGAAAAGAAAACATTTCATACGCCGGTTCCTGCGTCAGCTGCTCCAGCAATTCTTGTACCGAAGCTGCATGGAATTCCATCTGTACTGACAATTCACGGAGCATCTGACAAAGCCGTTCCATGACGATCCGCTCTTGACGAAGCCGCATTGCCGCCAAAAGTCCTGTTCCAGTTCCAGAAAGCACAATGAAAAGCAGCCCCAACAGCTTCAGCATGATGCCACCCGGCGCAGTGACTGCACCACCCCCTGCTGTTCTGTTGAAAGCATTGCTACATAGGAAAATACCCCCTCCTCCATGAGCTTCCGCAGCACCGGACGCTGTTCCAAATCTGTCCAGGACGCTGCATGAGCAGAAGCAATCACCGGTACGCCGCATCCATGAATACGAAGAATTGCCTCTGCGTCTGTCTCTGTGCCGATCTCATCACAGATCAGTACTTCCGGTGTCAGCACACGCAGTGCCATTAGCAGTCCCTCTGCACGCGGAAAACCATCCAGCACATCCGTATGTAATCCCACATCATATCTAGACACACCGTGGTGCATTGCGGCAATTTCGCTGCGCTCGTCCACCAGCGTTACCCGATGAGATGCCCCCAGAAGACGACACATATCCCGGAGCATGGTAGTCTTTCCTGAACCCACCGCACCGGCAAGCAGCAAACTGTTGGGTCTCGTACTGCATGTTTGTCCATAAAGTGTCTGGGCACAGCCAGTCACTGCATGAGAGATTCGAAAATTCAGTCCATTAATATGGCGAATCTGGGAAAACACACCATCTCGATAGACTGCTGACCCAGCAATGCCCACCCGGTTTCCTCCAGAGACAGTGACAAATCCATCGCAGATCTCCTTGGTATACCGATAGACAGAATATTCACATACCGCCTGAAATACCCGTTCCACTGCCTGCTGAGACATAGAAATCGCTCGGGATGGAATATCCGTTCTTGTTCCGTGTTCCGTGAGAAACTGCTCCCAGCGCCCTATGGCAATTGCCACTGGTCGGTCTGCCCGAAGCCGGATCTCCTGTATCTGTTCCAGTTCTTCTCCCGGCATTTGCCGCAGCGCCGCCTGTACCTGTGCAGGTAAATATCGCATCACTGTCATGATTCCGTTCGTTTCCATACGTCCTCCTGTTCGGCTTGTCTGTTGCTTTGTTCCATTCTATGTGCGGCTTGTCTCTAATATACCTGATACATGGGCACAAAAAATCCGCCCTGCGGCACACACCGCAAGACGGATATCATATTTGTAATTTTGCTTTCTGTGATCGGCAATAAGAGACTTTGTCCCTTGACCTTACCAGCATTTTTGAAAAATTATTGAGCCAAAAACTTCATTGTCTGTGCCTCTCACAGATCTCTCGCAAAAACTACCAACAAATCTCCTTTTCCCACTGTTACAACGGCTTCCTCCGCCGTAATTTCATTGCTGACCCCCAATGGAAACACTCCGGACAGTGTTCCATGCGCCAGCGGATATGCCACACCTTCCAGAGTCACATCTTCACAGGTCTCCGTCAGGGAAAACAGGGAAAAATATCCTTCACGCCTGGGATACCGTACCGTACCGCTTCGCTGCAAAGTAACCCAGTGCCTGGCGTCCACCAGAATCCCTTGTACACCGGCATCCACCAGCATCCGCATCATCTGCAAATTGGCGATCGTATGATCCAGTCTGCCGCCCAATGCACCATAAAAAATCAGTTCCGTACAGTTTTTCGATAAAGCATATTTCGCCGCCAGGATCAGATCTGTATCATCCTTTTCCGCCGGATAGACCACCACATTCGACCCATCAGGGATTTTCCCCAGGGAGTCGAAATCCCCCACGATCCAGTCCGGTGTTATGCCCAATGCCTGTGCTAACTGCACTCCAGCATCCGCACAAATATAACAATCTGCCTCGGGCACTGCCGGCTGTTCCGATGGAATCACCGGCGCACCGCCAAAAATCACTGCACGTTTCATGATTCCCACGCCTTTCTCTGTTTTGCCGTCTGATAGAGGGATACATAGGAATCATGACGGCTCTTGGCGATCTCACCGTTCTGCACTGCTCCTACAATAGCACAGCCCTTTTCGCAGACATGGGCACAGTCCGAGAAACGGCATTCGCCGAAATACTGTCGGAATTCCGGGAAACAGTCGGCGATCTGTTCCTTTTCCATCTGAAGATACTGCTCTACCTCAAAGGTGGAAAATCCTGGTGTATCTGCCAGATACCCTCCGACGCAGGGATACAGTTGTACCTGCCGTGTGGTATGTCTGCCGCGTCCCAATTTTTCACTGATCTCCCCCACAGGCAACTGGAGAGACGGCTCGATGGCGTTGAGCAGCGTAGACTTTCCCACCCCGGAGTTACCAGTCATCATACTGATCCTGCCGGACAGCCGCTGTGCTACGGCATCCACCGTCTCCGGCTTCTGATAATCCACAGCCATGACAGGGATCCCAGCCTGTTCATACAGCCGGCACAATTCTTCTCCGGCATCCAGGTCAACTTTTGTGACAATCAGAACCGGTTCAATCTCCTGATAAATCGCCACTGCCAAAAAGGAATCCAGCAGCAGCAGATTCGGGGAGGGATGGCAGGAAGAAACCACAAACAAAATCTGATCCAGATTCGCCACCGGCGGCCGCAGGATGCTGTTTTTTCTTGGCAGGATATCTGAAATAACATTATCGTCAGAAAGCAGCACATAGTCTCCTACATAGGGCACAATCCCTCGTTTGCGGAATACACCCCGTGCTTTACAGGTGCAGATACCGGAAAAGGTCTCTACTGTATAGAGACCTCCTACCGATGTTAAGATTCTGCCCTGTGCACCTTCTGGAATGGCAACAGGACTTTTCATATCATCCAGCCTCCGCTCCGTCTGCCGGTGCAGGTTCCGCTGGCGCAGGTTCCGCTGGTGCAGGTGGTTCTGTCATTGCTGGTGTTGTCTCTACAGCAACAGAAGCAAATGCTTGGTTGATGCTCTCGCTGGATGCTGTAAAGGTCTTGTTGGCAAAATCAAAAGTATAAGTGCCCACAGGTGCGGTCTTACCGCTCTGAGAACTGGTTACAGAAACCTTTACGGTTTTGCTGCCCTTGCCCTTTACCTTAGCAGTCACAGAGCCATCGTTCAGATTTTCTGCCACAAATTGATAACTTGCGATCACGCCGTCTTCATCTGTGGTAAAACTCAAGGTATACATACCGCTCATGCTGCTAGTAGGCAAATTCAGCAGGCCGTAGGAAACTTCACCCTCCGGTTCTTCACCGTTGCTGACAGTCAGTTTCACAGTAGAGCCGGAAACCACGACCTTGCCCTGCTCCGGATCCTGTTTGATAACAACATCCTTTTCTTCTGTGGAAGGCTCTTCAGTCACTTCTACCTTCAAGTTGCGGTGCTCACATTCCTTCTGTGCCTCTTCCAGTGTCATGCCCACAAATTTCGGCACGTCGGTTTCGTCTACAGCAACACCCTGGCTCACATATATCGTAACTGTCTGTCCAACAGCCACCTCGGTCAACTTCTCCGGGTCTGTCTTAATAACATGACCGGCTTCGATATTCTCCTCCGAGGTACTCTGCGTTTTTTTCAATTCTGCAACTAGTCCAAGTGCTTTCAATGCCTCTTCCGCTTCATCGGAAGTATAATTGGTCAGATCAGGAATCTGCACCTTCTGAACACCCTTACTAACGGCAACTGCCAGTTCGACCTTGCCGTCGTCATTTTTCTTGACAAATTGTCCGGCTTCGATATTCTGCTTATAGATAATATCCACATCGTATTTGTCCGTATAATCTTCTTCAGCAACTTTAAATTCAATGTTGGGATAATTTAACACTGCTTCTTCATAATTCATACCGATGACATAGGGCACCTCGTCAGTGGAACTGTTGGAACCGCTGGTGCTCTGACCTACGATCAGGAAAATAATGATCGCAGCCACAACCACAACTGCAAACGTCACCGCGGCCAGAATGGGGATAACCAAAGACTTGGTTCGTTCCTGATCCGGTTCATTGGTATAATTACCATAATAATCATCCTGGCTCGTATTATCATAGGTATGATTGCCGCGTTGAGGACGGCCGTCATTCTGTACCGGCGGTGTGAAGTACTGCGTTCTTCCGGAAGATTCCGGCACATTGTAATAACCAAAAATAATTTGGTTGTCTGCCTTGAAGGCTTCAATATCCCGGATCATGTCTGTGGCGCTCTGGTATCGTTTCGAGGAATCCTTTTCCATAGCGTGCATAATGATCTCTTCCAGACCGGAAGGAATATTCGGATTAATATCTCTGGGACGCACTGCCACATTCTGCATATGCATCACTGCAATAGATACAGGATTGTTCGTATCAAAGGGCTTCTTTCCTGTGAGCATTTCATAGAACATAACACCCACAGAATAAATATCACTCTTCGCATCTGTCACATCGCCGCGTGCCTGCTCTGGACTGATATAATGCACCGTACCGATTGCCTGATCCGTTGCTGTGCGGCTCTCTTCCCGGGCAAATTTTGCAATACCAAAGTCCATGACCTTGATGGTGCCATCGGTCAGCAGCATGATATTCTGGGGCTTGATGTCCCGGTGGACAATGCCGCGGTTGTGTGCATGCTGTAAAGCACGCAGGATCTGGATGACAAAATGTACCGCATCCTTCCAGTTCAGAACACGTTCACTGTCAATGTAATCCTTCAGGGTAATGCCGTCAATATACTCCATGACAATGTACTGTACCTTATCCGAAAAGCCCATGTCATAGATCTTGACAATGTTCGGGTGGGACATCACTGCAATTGCCTTGGATTCGTTGCGGAACCGACGCTGAAATTCTTCACTCTCAGAATATTCCGTTTTGAGAATTTTCACAGCCACCATGCGGTTGTCCAGCACATCAATAGCACGGTACACATTTGCCATGCCGCCCTCGCCCACGAGCTCTGTCAGTTCATAGCGGCCGTCAAGTCTTGTTCCAATGAATTTATCCTTGTCCATACCTTCTGATTCCTCCATTTTATGACGCTGTTACGATCGCAACAGAAATATTATCTCTTCCGCCCTTTTCCAGTGCTGCATCCACTAGCTTCTGGGTGATCTCCTCTGCCGGTAATTCTTCACTCAAGATCGCCTGGATCTCTGCATCCGAGCAAAATCCCGAAAGTCCGTCAGAGCAGAGCAGCAGCCGGAATGATTGATTCTCTTCCAGGTCAATGCGGAAAAAGTCCGGGCACACTGTACGTTCCACACCCACCGCTTTCATAAGCATATGCCGCTGTGGGTGGGTTTCCATTTCCGCCTTTGTGATCTCTCCTTTTTCCATGAGCATGTGCACCACTGTGTGATCCGTGGTGATCTGCTCCATATTCTCGTTTGTCAAAAGATATGCCCGGCTGTCCCCCACATTTGCCACAGCGATGTAGGTATCGCTGACAAAAGCGGCAACACAAGTCGTACCCATTCCAAAATTCTGATAATCCATCCGTGCGGTCGTATACACCACGGAATTTGCAGCAGAAACCGAGGAAAGCAGCAGAGAACGCACACTATAGGCGTCCATATCTTCTATATATCCCTCTTCAAAATGTTCGAAAAAGACATCTGTTGCCATGGTGCTCGCCTTGCTGCCAGAGCGTTCACCGCCCATGCCGTCGCAGACCACCAACAGCAGATTTTCTCCGAACTGTCGTATTCCCACACGATCCTGATTTTCATCCCGTACATATCCGATGTGCGTTTGCGATGCACTCGTCAATTTCTACCACCTCCATCAGAAATTCCCCGGGCATTTTTCCGTCCATCTGCATCCCGGCGCAGCTGACCACATGCCGCCTGGATATCGCTGCCCAGCGTCCGGCGGATGGTCGCATGTATACCCAATGCTGTCAGTTCCTTTTGAAACCGTTCCACCGTCTGACGCATCGACCGGAAGTCACGCTCTGCAATGGGATTCACCGGGATCAGATTCACATGGCACTGCATCCCACGCAGCCGTTCTGCCAGCCGTTTTGCGTCCGCTTTCGTACTGTTTACCCCATCAATAACGGCATATTCCATCGTCACACGCCGCCCGGTTTTTTCGAAATAATACCGACATGCGTCCAGCAGTTCCTCCACCGAATACCGTCGGTTCACCGGCATGATCTCACTGCGCCGGCCGTTATCGGGACTATGCAGGGAGACCGAAAGTGTCACGCCCAGCTTCATCTCTGCAAGCGCCCGGATTCTGGGCACCAGCCCACAGGTAGACAATGTCACATGCCGCAGACTCATGCCAAAGCCATTTGGATCTGACAACAGCCGAAAGAACTGTATCACATTTTCAAAATTGTCCAAAGGCTCACCAATCCCCATGAGCACCAGGCTGTCGATCCGGCAGCCTGCATCCCGCTGCGTCTCATAAATTTGCAGCAACAACTCTGCCGGAGTCAGATCCCGGACATAACCTGCAATCGTAGACGCACAAAATTGACAACCCATCCGGCAGCCCACCTGCGTAGAAATACACAGGCTCTTTCCATGGTGATAGTCCATGAGAACGGTCTCCACAAAGTTGCCGTCCGGCAGCTCATATAAGTATTTTACCGTATCATCTATGGAAGATGCAAGCCTTCTCGCAATATTTAGTCTATTTATACAAAAAATTCTGTCTAATCTCTCCCGCAGTTGGAGAGAAAGTGTAGTCATTTGTGCAAATTCCGTCACCTGCTTCTGGTGCAGCCAGTTAAAAATCTGTTTTGCACGGAATTTTGGTTCGCCCATCTCTGCCATATGCGCCTCCAGCACATCCAAAGGCAGAGACAAAATATCCATTCGCTCCATACTTTCCCTCCGGGAAAAGACTAGGCAATATCGCACAAGGATTGTGCGTCAGATGCGCCGTCAGTTTTTTCGTCATATGACGGAAAAGATGCAAGCATATGGCGTGCAAAGCCGCCAGGCGCTCTTTGTGCGGTATTGCCGCTAGTTTCGTTTCATCTTCGCCACAAAAAAGCCGTCACTGCCGCAAAGCTCCGGCAGCAGCGTTATCATAGGCTTTTCAAAAGCTTCACCCAACGCCGGACATACCGACTCCGGTGTAAACTCCGGATGATTCTGCAAAAACTGCTGCACCACCTGTTCATTTTCCGCAGGCAGCACCGTACAAGTAGAATACTGCAAAATACCGCCGGATTTTACATAACGTGCTGCATTTTCCAGAATTTCCAACTGCAATGCCGGGAGTGATTTCAACTCCTCAGGATCTTTCTCCTTGACCTCCGGCTTTCGCCGCAGAACGCCCATGCCGGAGCAAGGCACATCGCACAGCACACGGTCTGCGCCGGCATATTCCGCCTGGAACACCAGAGCGTCTCCCTGCGCCGCCGTCACATTGGTCAGCCCAAGACGCTTCACATTTTCCTCGATCAGCTTCACCCGATGCTCCGCCAGATCAAAGGCACAGACCCTGCCTGACTGCGCCATCTGAATTGCCATGGTGCAGGTCTTTCCGCCGGGTGCTGCGCAGAGATCCAGTACAGTTTCTCCCGGCTGTGCGCCGATGGACAGGGCACAGATCTGGGATGCCAGATCCTGCACATAGAACCAGCCCTTCCGGAATTCCGGCAGGCTGCGGATATCTCCAGCGTAAAGCGTATAGGCATCCGGCAAAAGGGACACCGGTGTGATCTGATCCCCCAGCGCCTGCTCCAGTTCTTCTCTGGTACACGCCAGAGAATTACGCCGAATAAACCGTGGTGCCGGCTCCAGGGCATCTGTCAGAAAAGCTCGTGTCCGTTGTTCACCATAAGCATCCATCAGTTGTTCCAACAGCCACTGGGGCACAGCATATTCTACCGCCATAGCAGCTTTTTTGTCCTTGGGATAGGGAATCTTACAGTCATCCCGGAGAAATCCCCGGAGCACTGCATTCACAAACCCGGAAGCACTTGCTTTCCGGCAGGTTTTCGTCAGCTTCACACTTTCATTGACCGCCGCACGGGACGGGATCTGGTCGCAATACAACAGCTGATACACACCCAGCCGCAGTATATTTCGCACTGTACCGTCCAGTTTCCGCAGCGGCTGCTTGCTGTAATGGGAAATAACAGCATCCAATGTGATGCGCCGTTCGATAACACCGTAATACAACATTGCGCAAAGCCGCTTGTCCCGTTCTTCTAGATCTGACTGGGACAGCGCACTATCTAACAGCAGATTGGAATAACTCTGCTCCAGTTCGGTACGGTCTAATAGCTGTACCGCCAGTTTTCTTGCATTCATCTTCGTCTGTCATTCCCCTTTGCAATGGAGATCAGCCGCAGCAACTGCAAAATACTGTTCAGAAGCGCAGCCACATATGTCAATGCAGCCGCTGTCAGCACTTTCCGGGACTTCTTCAGTTCGTCTCCTGCAAGAATATACCGGGATTCCAGGGTTTGCATGGCACGGCTGCTGGCATTGAATTCCACCGGCAGCGTAATGAGCTGGAAAAAGACGATTGCTGTAAACAGCAGGATTCCCACCAGCTGCAAGGTTTCGCCCATATAAGAGCCGCCTAGGATCAGCCCCAATACAAAAATAATATACCAGAATTTTGACCCGATCTGTGTCACCGGAATCACTGCACTGCGGACTTTCATAGGAAAATATCCCACTTCATGCTGTACCGCATGACCGCATTCATGTGCTGCTACGCCAATTGCCGCAACAGAAATAGAATCGTGCACAGAATCCGACAAACGGATGACATTTGCACGTGGGTCGTAGTGATCCGTCAACTTTCCCGAAACACGCTCAACAGAAATCTGATATAGACCGTTATCATCCAGGATCTGCCGTGCCACCTGGGCTGCCGTCAGCCCACGGCTGTTGTAATCCTTTTCATACCGTTTGAATGTGGCATTCACATTCCATGATGCCCAGAGACTGATGATCAGTCCCAGGATCACCAGTCCGTAACCGCCGTAAAGCAGCATATAACGCCTCGCTTTCTGCTCAGCCGAGCGTTTCCCCGTTTGTCAGTTTCTTTCCCCGTAAAAAATCCGCTGCAGCCATCCGGCGTTTTCCCTCCGGCTGAATTTCTGTCAGCCGCAGTCCGTTGCCGTCACCGCATGCCACCACAAATTCTGCTGGATCTGCGATCGTTCCCGGCGCACCAGAAACATCTTCGACTACTCTTGAAGCGTAGACCTTCAGCCGTTTACCGTCCAGCATGGTGAATCCAGTAATGCCCCGGATCAGATCATGCAGTTCAGCGGCAGGCTTCGTGAAATCCAGCTCTGACATTTCCTTTGTGATACGGCTGGCATAACTGGACAGCGCATCGTCCTGGGGTTCTGCTGTGAGCGTTCCATTTTCCAATGCCGCTAAGGTCTCCTGGAGTGTTTCTGCTGCCAGTTCCGCCAGACGGTCGTGCAGCTCAGCCGCCGTTTCCTCCGAGCCAATGTCAATTTCCTTTTTCAGGAGCATATCTCCCGTATCCAGTCCCTCTGCCATCTGCATGGCAGTGATGCCGGTCTTTGTCTCACCGTTCAGGATCACCCACTGAATAGGAGCAGCGCCCCGATATGCCGGCAGCAGGGATGCGTGCATATTGATACAGTGATGCGGCGGCAAATCCAACACTGCCTTTGGCAAGATCTGTCCATATGCCATGACCACAATGAGATCCGGTGCCAACTGGCGCAGGGTCTCCATAGCAGCTTCCGCATCCTCCCCTCTCCGCAGGGACAGAGGCTGATACACCGGGATATTATATTCCAACGCTGCCGCCTTTACCGGTGTGGGAATGGTATGATGTCCACGTCCCTTGGGACGATCCGGCTGTGTAAAAACGCCAACGACCTCATGCTTGCTCTCCGCCAGAAGGCGCAGACACGGCACAGCGATATCCGGCGTTCCCATATAGACTATTCTCATGCTTCCTCCAGATCCTTTGGGTCTACAAATTCCTCTACCACGTCCACGAATAGCTGACCGTCCAGATGCGCATTTTCATGACAAGTACACTGTGCGCCCAATGCAGTCAGCGTCATCTCAAACCACTCACCATTGCGATTCTGGGCACGAAGCTTGCACTTATTGGGACGTGTGACATAGCCCCAGCAGTTGGGTACAGAAAGACAGCCTTCCAACACACGCTGCTTGCCGCTGGTTTTTACGATCTCCGGATTGATTGCCTCCACCCGGACATCACCCAGATGCATAATAAACAGACGGCGGCAATAGCCTACCTGAGGTCCTGCCAGTCCCACACCGTCTGCCTGATCCAATGTTTCGTGCATATCATCCAGCAGCTGGTGGAGCTTTTCATCAAATTCCGTCACCGGACGGCATTTCGCCCGCAGGATCGGATCTCCTTCTTTTACAATTCGTCGGATCGCCATGGATCATTCCCTCCAATTTCAATGCTTTGATACTTTTTGTCTGCCCATTGCGCTGCAATGCTGCCTGAACGCAACCTATTCTATTATACGCCGATGTCACCATTCATGTCCGCATAAATATGCACTCTTGCGCAGCTGCGGTCTGTACCGGCTTCTGCCAGTACCGCATGGATCAGTTCCCGATACGGCTTTGTGTTTTTACACTTGATCACCAATTGATAGCGATATTTTCCATTGATGCGCCCATAAATACACGGCACTGGCTCCAGCACCCAGATGGGATAGGAAAATTCCTGTTTCCTTATCTGGGATTTCAGGATCTCTGCTGTTTTCCGGGATGCAGTCTGTACTTCCTGTTCCCGTGCACCGGTAAAACCGATCACACAGATGTCACAGATGGGAGGAAAGATCAGCTGCCGCCGCAGGGCAATTTCCTGGGCATAAAATTCCGGATATGCCTGCTGCGCCGCCAATCGGAGCACATAATGATCCGGCATACTGGTCTGCAAAATGGCACGGCCGGGAGCATCGCCTCTGCCGCCTCGTCCCACCACCTGGGTCACCAGGGAAAAGGTTCGCTCGTAGCTGCGGAAATCTCCGGCATAGAGCGCCTTATCCACTGAAAGAACACCAACCAGAGTGACACGGGGGAAATCCAGTCCCTTGCCGATCATCTGCGTCCCCAGCATGATGTCATACTTTCCCTCCCGGAATTCCGTGAAGCGTTCTTCATAGGCATACCGGGACATGGTGGTATCTGCATCCATCCGCAGAATACGTGCTCCCGGTACGATCTGTTGCAATTCCTCCTCCAGCCGCTGGGTGCCAAAGCCCATTTTCCGCAAATGCTTGCTGCCGCAGGTGGGACACACCTGCACCAGATCCTGGGTATGGCCGCAGTAATGGCACATCAAGCTGTCGTTGACCTTATGATACGTCATGGGAATGCTGCAATTGGGACAGTACACCGGCTTGTTGCAGGATGCACAGCTGATTATGGTATGATATCCCCGGCGGTTGAGAAGCAGCAAGGACTGATTCCCAGCCGCCAGATTGTCTTTCAGCGCTTCAGCCAGAGTCAGAGAAAACATGCTGTCATTGCCGGCAGTGCGTTCCTCCTGCATATCCACCACTTCCACTGTGGGCAGCGGTGCCTGGTTATAGCGTTGTTTCATTTCCAATAAAGTATATACACCACGTTTGGCATAATAGTAACTTTCAATAGACGGCGTTGCCGATGCCAGAAGCAGCGGACAATCATGGGTCTGACATCGCTTTTTCGCCACGGAAATGGCGTGATATCTTGGAGCGCTGTCGGATTTATAAGTCCGTTCGCCCTCTTCGTCCACCACAATGAGTCCCAGGGACTGCACCGGTGCAAAGACGGCGCTTCGGGTACCGATGATGATCTTTACCTCGCCGGAAGCAATTTTCCGCCAGGTTTCGCTGCGCTGTCCCAGTGAAAGTTCACTGTGCACCACGGCAACGATTTCCCCGAACAGGCTGTAAAATCGTCCGACAATCTGCGGCGTCAGTGCAATTTCCGGCACCAGCAGGATCACCTGTCTGCCCTGTTTCACCACTGTGTCAATAAGCCGGATAAAGACGCTGGTCTTGCCGCTTCCGGTAACGCCATGTAACAAAAAACAGTGCATTCCCTCATGGAGTGCTGCCACTACCCGCTCATAGACAGACTGCTGTTCCGGAGATAAGATCAGATCTTCTGGGGATTGGGTCTGTTTTTCTATCGTGTACGAATGCAAAGGCGGTTTTGCAATATAGGACTCCAGCACCCCCAGCTGCACCAGCTTTTTCGCCACAGCAGTGGAAACGCCGCTGAGATAGCACGCCTCTTTTTCCGAGACCGATCCCACTTCCTGCATAAGCCGTACCAGCTTCTGCTGAGTTTTCGTCACCTGGGGCAATTCATCCTTTCCTTTTGCCATGCGGAGCATACGGGTTCCCGTTTGACCATGTGTCTTTTCCTTGACAGTTTCCACCCGGTGCAAAAACCCTTTTTCCACCAGCACATCCACAATTTGCTTTCCCTGGCTGTCTGTATTTGCAAGGATCCGGCGGAATTCCCGCTTTGTCCTGGCTTTCCGCAAAAAGAACAGCAGGTGTTCCTCTTCCTCTGTCAACGGCAACTGCGGCGGCACTTCTGCAAGTGAAATGCTCTCCACCAACTGCACCTGCATCCCGGCAGGCAGAATCGTCCGCACAGCATCATAGTAGGTACAAAAGGTCATTTCCTTGAGCCAGAATACCAGATCCAACATTTCTGGTGAGAGAATAGGCTGTTCATCGACCACAGACAAAACAGATTTCAACTGCTGTTCCGTCTGTGCCTGCCGGGTACAAGAAAGTACGATCCCTACACGTTTGGCATTGCCTTTTCCAAAAGGCACGATCACACGACAGCCAGCAGCGATTTCCTGTCTTGCCACATAAGAAAACAGCCGGTCAAAGGAATAGGCAGCTGCACAGACTGCCACACCAACGCACCAGATCTGGGGCAGACCCGAACAAGTTTCCATAAATCAGTGTGTCGTTTCGTCGTCTTCTACGATACGGTATTTTCCGGCAGCCAGTTCCCGGATAGCGGTTTTCACCGGCTTTTCTTCCAGAACTTTTCCCTCCTCGTACAATTCATCAGCAACCTCACGGGCACGTTTTGCCACACCGATGACCAGGGAATAACTGCTTTCATTTTTTGTGATCAACTGATTCACAGACGGTCTCAACATATTCATTTTCCAAGCACCTCTTCAATTAAAGTCTGACATTTTTCTGTTTTGCACGATTCCGCACGCAGAATCGCATTCACATCAGCGATTGCCTGAGACAGCTCGCCGTTTACGACAATATAATCGTATTGCGCAGCACAACCGATCTCACGGGATGCCTGTGCCACACGATTCTGCACCACTGCCCCTTCTTCTGTACCGCGTTTCCGCAAACGACGTTCCAACTCGGACAGAGACGGGGGCATAATAAATAAAAAGACGGCATCCGGACACTTTTCCCGAATCTTCATTGCACCGACTACTTCAATTTCCAGGATAACATCCTGTCCCTGTGCCAAATGATCTTCCACAGGCTGCTTCGGCGTACCGTAGTAATGATTGCAATACTGGGCATATTCCAGAATGCCGTCATTGGCAATAAGCGCTTCAAACGCCGCATTGGTCAGAAACTGATAGTTCACGCCGTCCACTTCGCCGGGACGCATTTCCCTTGTCGTTGCCGACACAGAATAATACAAATTAGGGTTTTGGAGTACCTCATGCAAAATGGTTCCCTTTCCGCAGCCTGACGGTCCGGACACCACGAACAATGTGCCTTTTTTCATCTTCATGCTTCCTTTATTCAATATTCTGGATCTGTTCCCGGATCTTTTCGATCTCCGATTTCATATCCACAACCAGCTTTGTGATTTCCAGAGACTGTGCCTTTGAGCCGGTGGTATTCACTTCACGATTCATTTCCTGCACCAAGAAGTCCATTTTTCTCCCCACAGGCACATCGCTTTCCAACAGGGTGCGGAACTGAGCAATATGACTGTGCAGCCGCACCAATTCCTCATCTACAGCAATTTTTTCTGCCACAACCGCCGCCTCTGTCACAAGACGGGATTCCTCCACTGTACGGTCTGCCAGCAATTCCCCGATCTTCCGATACAGCTTATCATAATACAGCTGCACTGTCTCCGGTGCCAGTTCCTCCACACGATTTGTCATTTGATCCAGTGCATCCAGGTGGAACGCAACATCTGCCTTCAGTCGTTCGCCCTCGACTGCACGCATGGACAGAAACTGCGTCAGTGCATCGTGCAGCAGCGGTTCCACCGATGCCCAGACCACTTCTGCATCCTCTGTCACCTGCTGGATCTGAAATGCATCCGGCAGACGCAGCAAAGTGGAAAGCGACAGATCCTGCTTTAAAAAAGCATGTTCCGAAACACCACCGTCCAATTCCTCTGCCAAGCGCCGGTTTTCCTCCAACAGTGCACGAAAATAGGCAGAAACTGCCGCATGATTCACCTGAACTTCCAGGGATTTCCCGCCTACAGCCTGCATAGTGAGAGATATCTCAACCTTTCCCCGGGCGATCCGGGATTGCAGCTGCTCCTTGATTTTTTCTTCTAGGTAGCTATAGACACGAGGCAGCTTTACAGAACATTCGTAAAACCGATGGTTCACCGCCCGAATTTCCACAGTGATATCATAACCGCCGTTTTGCGCCGATGCACGGCCATATCCCGTCATACTCTTCATGCTATCACCCCTTTATTTTTTTCATAATATCTTATTATACCATTTCACTGAAGAAAAATCAAGGGGAAATGCGAAAATTTCACAGATACACTGTAGTGTTACAATAGAAGTGAGACCTCAAGGGTATAGAAAAAGCGATTGAGAT
>NZ_DXUU01000018.1 GCF_019417665.1 Ruminococcus sp. | reverse complement strand
TTTTGCTGCGACACTGTTGAAGGTCGTTTTTATGGTTTTTAGAGGTGACCTAATGTAATTTTAGCGTTTTGCAGACGAAATCGGATGCGAAGCTTCCGCTCGTGAACAGCACATCTCAGAGGGAACGTGATGTTTGTTCTACGGCAAGCAACGTCTTTGGATATCCAAAGACTAAAAGCGGCTAACCGCTTTTTTGTTAGGGGCTTTCGCCTCTAAGACCCCACTCGAACTTAACGCAAAAATCCTCTCCGAACTATATCGTTCGAAGAGGATCTCATACTCACACTTGCAAAAGAAAGAAGCCATCAGAGAACTTCTGAAAGCTTCTTTTAATCGTCATAAGTCTATTTAATATCGGTTTCTATGCCGTTTATACGCCGTTTGAATGGTGATTTATTCGAGTTTTCGTATTCACGCATTCTTTCACATTCTATTAAAAACTTCTTTGATTCCAGCCGGATTTTTTCGCATTCTGCGAGATTCTCGACTTTTCAACGGCATTCTTACATAATGCTTTCGGCGAACAACATTTTTTTCAGCGGCTACAGTAAGAGCCTGTTCAGCATCTTTTCGCACGCATCTTGCTTGCATCTTTTCTGGGAGATTTTGCGAAAATACTCGGAAATCCACAAAGGATTTCCTCCGTTTTTCACTTCATCTCCCAAAAAATCTGACTGCGCAATCTGCGCACGCCCAGATACTGAACAGACTCTAAGATTTCAGACAGAACCGGCGGCTTTGGTTTATTTTGTTTTTTTGGGAATGGCAGATCCGATTGCCATTCCCAGGCACATACCAGAGCACATGCCTAGTACCATATTATCAAAGAGTAATTTGCCAAGTATCGTACCAACGCCAATACCCAGACACATGCCTTCAGCAAGGTAGTTGGTTTCTTTCTTCGACTCAGAAGCGTCAGTATCCTGGATCTCCTCTTTTTCGTCCTTTTCTTGTTCCATGAAAACTCCTTATACGCTTAGCTTTTTCTCGATCATCCAGGTGGTAAGCAGATATCCGCCCACACCGCAGACCAGACTAATGAGCATTGTGGGGAGATACAGTGCCGGATGGAACAGGATATGCAGGAATTCTTCGATCATCTGTGTAGAGGAGAAGGAAACCGCACTCTCTATCATGCCGTCCGGAGCGACCCACATGCTGATAAAGCCGGCGAAAGTGCTAATGGCATTGGTAATGACAAACCAGAGGATAATGCCCAGAATCGTGCGGCCTTTTTGCTGTCCCATGATGGTTTTGAGCATGACAATGACCACATAGGCAATGATGACATTAAATAGGAAGGAAATGATAGAACTGAGGATATACATACAAAGTCCGAAGAGGTTATAGCCATTGAAAATAGCGTCTTTCAGACCAGCTTCTGTTACACTGGAATCAATCAGGGAAATCAGCGAAACAATAGTCATACCAGACTCTTTCAGGAACAGGATCACATCCAGACTGATCAGCAGGAAAAATAAGATTGAAATGCCAAGCAGAGCAAATAATGTCATAAGCAGCTTTGCGCCTACGATCTGTGCTGCACTGCGAGGTGTGGAAAAGAGCAGATAGCCCGGTTTTTTGGAAATGTCATCGTTGAACATAACAACACCATAGAGCAGTGCTGTCGCCGTTCCCAGACAAAGGCAAAGGATACCGCCCATCAATCCGATGGCAAACAGCGGTTCAATACCAAAGCACCATCCGATCAGGTAAAGAATCTCAACAAAGACGGTGATCGCCGCAATTCCCAGAAAAATCATTCTGGAACGACGGAATTCATATTTCAATAATGTGCCCATAATCATAGTCTCCTTTTGTTATGTTAAAATGTTGGTGTAGTCGGCGGATACTGGGATGCAAAGCGTTCCCGGTAGAGATCTGAAATGGATTTGCCATACTGCGTGCGAATATCCTCCAGTTCACCCTCCATGACCAAACTGCCGTTTTCCATCATGACAATGTGATCTACGATCGGTTCCAGCTCGTCAAACAGGTGGCTGGAGATGAGGATTGTAGCATCCGGATTGGCGGCACGGAGAATGCTTTGGATGATCTGGTCACGGCCGATAAGGTCAATGCCGTTTAGCGGTTCGTCCAGCATACATACTTCAGCATTTCTTGCCAGAGTTGCAGCAATTTTCAATTTTGCCGCCATACCGGAGGACAACGCACGCACCTTCATATCCGGTGTCAGTTCCATAAATTGCAGCAAAGTTGCAAATTTTGATGTGTCAAAATCTTCAAAAAAGTCTGCGTAGAATAGTCCAACGTCCTGGATTTTCATATAGTCGTAAAAAAACGGTTCTGTACACATATAGGAAATGTGCTTCTTGGTCTCTACGCCGATGGGGGTGTCACGGTAGGTGACGGTGCCGGTTGTTGGCTTTACCAATCCGGCAGCCACTTTCATCATGGTGCTTTTTCCGCTGCCGTTCGGTCCCACGAGAGCGTATACGTGTCCTGGAAGAAAAGAAAGGCTTAGGTCATTCAGCGCCTTTTTCCCGCCGTAAACTTTTGTGACATGTTCAAATTTCAGCATATGTCTCCCTCTTTCTGTGTTTTTGTCTGCATTTCCAGCAGCGCAATGATCTCTTCTTTGGTGAAATGATAGGTTTTCATCTGTGCAACATAATTTGCACTCAGATGCTCGCCAATCTCCTGGCGAAGCCGTTCCGGCAGTTCGGGATCTTCTACAATAAAGGTGCCAATACCTCGCTTTGCATAGGAGATCCTGTCGGCTTCTAGCTGGCGGTAGATTCGCTGTACCGTATTTGGATTGACCTGATAGGACATGGCCAGTTCCGCATTGGATGGCAGTTTATCTCCTGGCTTTAGTTCGCCGATGACGATTCGACGTTTCAGATCCTCTGCAATTTGCAGATAAATGGGATAGTTAGCCTGAAAATCCATTGCGTTTCCTCCTTTTCACGAATGATAAATTACTTTTAGAATGCTAGTGCACTAGCTATATAGTACACTATTTTTCTCCGTTTGTCAAGGGGTTTTTGAAAAAATATTTTGCTTCGATGATAAATGTCGAAATAGCGGCAAAAAACGGTGATGTTGCTATGATTATGGCTCTTGACCGTGCGGTGAGATGTGGGGTTGGGGATCCGGGGGCGAGTATTTATGATGAGAGGGGTTGTTGATTCTGTAAATCGATCTACAAACTAAGATTTATATTTTGGAATATTACAATTTTTCTCCGAAAAGTCAACATCATAACAAACGCAAAGGCACTTCTGATAGAAATATCAGAAATGCCTTTATAAATCGATATCGTCTTAAGCGGTCTTTTTTATTTATTATTTAGAAGCATTGGTGAGAAGTTCTTCAATTATTCTCAGCATACTTTCCGTGATTCCTGATACATACCATCTTCCTTGAACGCTGTAAGTATAGTACATTCCAGTTTGTAAATTAGTCCCTGTATCGTCAATTGTGTGTACAAACTTTACATCTTCAGCGTCCGCCCACGAAACTTCACTTTTTACAGCTTCTTTCATCTCTTCCATCTTAGCATCTAATTCTTCAACATATGTATCTTCTGCTCCGGTTTCCTCAATTGTTGATAAATACTCCTCATATTCAGCAGCATACCTTTCTATTTCAAGAGCTTCCTTCGCATTTCCGAAAGCATGCGCTTCAACTAAGGTTGTTACTGTATATTCACCATGGTTACCTGTGTCGGCACAATATTTATAAGCCTCTGTTATTTCTTTTTCACTTGCTCCGACTTCTTCTTCAAACTTTTTCCTTGTTTCTTCATCTATCATTTTGGTATATGCACTTGCATCCTTCATAGCTAAAAAATTCTCACACCCCATAACTGCTTCTTCAGGAGTTGCATAACCACTCTGTCCATCACTTTCAATTTCAGCTGCTTTATTATCTTCAGATTCTTTCGTTTCCTCTTCATATGAATTTTCAGCTTTATCTTCAACGCTTTCTGCAACAGATGATTCTTTTTTCGTCTTTTCTTCTTCTCCGCAACCTACCAATGAGAATACACAAGCAAACACTGTTATCATCGCCAATATTTTTTTAATCATAGTAGATTTACCTCCGATATATTATTTTTCAACAAATTCTAATTTGCAGTGCTGTCTGCACCCTATAGCACATATTCGATTATAACATATATGCACAGAAAAATCAGCCATCTGAAAGGAGTGTGATGCCCATGAGCATGAGCATTTTCAAAGGACTTCTCAAAAGTCGAGACAATCCCCAAAACAGCTACGACAGCCCCGTTAACTTTATAGTATGCTGTTGTGTTTAATAGTTGCTGAATGCATCGCTCAGGGAAACGCCGGCAACAACGAAAATCAGAACACAGATGATCACAGCAAGTACCACCATGATAATCTGTGCAAGGATCCAGTTTTTCAGCGTCTTATTCTGAGATGAGCACAAAATCGCAATGAGAGCGATAATATTCACCACCGGAATGGAGAACAGCAGGAAATAGCCGATCCAGCCCAGAATGGAGACAGGTTTTTCACCCTGCTGATAAATTGTGGTCTGCTGTACAGGCGGTGCCTGGTAATAGAGATTGGGCTGAGGCGGCGGTACTTGTTGCGGCTGGGGTGCTGGCTGCTGAAGCTGCGCACCACACTGGCTGCAAAACTGGGTATTGTCGTTGTTCACTGCGCCACAGTAATTGCATGTTGTAGACATAATACATCCTCCTATGTATCATAATAGTATCATTATAGCATAGAATTTGGCAAATTTCAAGGATCTTTAAAAGATCTGCGTAAAAAATGCTCAGATTTACAATCGATCTTCCTCAATCATGTCGCTGTTCTGTGTTCCCAAAAGTTTCACAAAACCGTGCAGCAAACGCTGGTTCTTCACCGTTGGCATAGAGATGCGCCGTATCCCCGAATGCATTCATCCGGAACAGTGCCACGCCCTCCCGGCGTTCTTCGGAAATAAGAGAGGTCACGGAAGTGGGTGCTGCACAGCATCCGTGCCAGAGGATCATGGGTGAAACACCCAGCAGATGGGCGAGCATGACACAGGTGACGCCGAAGTGACAGAAAAAGACAATGGTATCCTCATTAGGGGAGACAGCCTCATAATAATTTTCTCTGCGCACATATCCGTGCTGTTCCAAAATGCCGTCCAACCCATCCCAGACACGCTTTGCCTCTTCTATAACATGTCCTTGTAACATAGGGAGTGTTTCTGCCCAGCGTGTTTTATCGTAATATTTCGGTTCTGCTGTCCAGTCTGCCGGCAGCTGATCCCAGGGAATGCGCAGTTCTCCCGTGTGAAAGTCCGGAATGGGTGCATGAAATTCCCGAAGCCAGGGTAATTCCTCAGCTTTCCGTCCCATTGTGCTCAAGGTCAGCGAAGCCGTGTCCTTTGCACGTCCCAGCGGGGAAACGTAGAATGCTTTCACGTCAAGCTGTGAAATGCGCTCTGCGAGAAGCTTTGCTTCACGCCATCCCTTTTCGGTGAGAGAATCTATGTCATAATCGGGGTCGCCGTGTCGGATAAACAGGATCTTCATAGAACAATATCTCCTTAATTCTGCTCAATAACCACTGCCTGATAGCCCATCGCCGCATAGCGTGCCTCAACTACGGCACGGGAGTAGGCTTTCAGTCCGTTGCTGTTGTATGGGTCATTCATATAATAATAGTTATCATCATATCCCACCAATACCAGGCAATGCTCATGACGTTTCCAGGTGAAAAGTCCGCCTGTTTCCGGTACGATCCATTGTGTGCCGTTGTCCGGTATCATCATATTGATAGTGGCCCAAATCGCTACCGGTGTGCCATTGTCAATATAATTTGTCAGGAGCGTGGATATGGATGTGCCAGTAATATTTTTCGCTGTATCGCCGCCAGTGAGTACCCGATTCAATGCATTGGTGATGACAGGCGCATAACAGCCGTAACCATGAGAAGAACGTGGATCACCGATAAATGCCTTGCTGGGGTCGGGACCATATAAAATGCCATTGTTATAGTAGAGATAGCCGATGTCCAGTGCTGTGTCGATGAAAGTACCGATGCTGGTGGAATAACCAGCGTCACGCAAAAGCATCACTGCGCTGGCACTTTCACAGCCTGTAGGGAATCCACTCTGGCTCAGATAAGGCGTAGATAAAAGCACCTTTGTCACAATGCCATTTGCATTGGTGGTGATGCCGTTTTTTGTCTGACTTCTCAGAAGGATGCCGCTGTCCGGGTTAAAATAATATTTGCTGTTGCTGATAACTGCGATCCCACGGACATCAGTGCCGTTTTCCTGGAAATAATAAGTATTTCCACTTATTGTTTGCCACCCAGTCAGCATAACACCGTTTTCATCAAAGTAATAGCGGCTGCCATTTGCAGCAGTCTGCCAACCAGTTACCATAGAGCCGTCGCTGCGGAAACAATATCGTTTTCCGCCAATGGTTTGCCAGCCGGTGCAGAGTTGACCATTTGCATTAAAATAGTATCGTTTTCCTTCAGAATCCATCCATCCGATTTTGGCAGAGCCGTCCTCTTGGAAATAATATGTGTTCTCATCTAGCGTGATCCAGCCATAGTGCAGAATACCGGTATCACTGTCAAGATAATACCATTTCTGGTCGATTTTCTGTAAGCCGAACTGCTGTACACCAACGGGGTTAAAATAATAGGTCTCGTTTTCGATCTCCACAAATCCCACAGCCATTGCGCCATCTGTACCGAGGTAGTAGATCTCGCCGTCAATAGACTGCCAACCGGTCTGCATAGCACCTGTCTCGGAGAAATAGTACGAAATGCCGTTGACGGATATCCAGCCTCTCTGATAACTGCCATCGTTGTAATAATAGCGGACAGTCTCATCAGGCAGTGTGCAGAATCCTTCTGTTACTGCGCCGGATGTTTCAGAAAAGGGATAGTATTCTCCATCGATTTGCTGTAATCCGGTGTATTTTCCTGCGTCAGGCGATATATAATAATACTGGTCATGCCAGATGATCCAGCCGTATTCGGCTTCTCCGGTGATGGGATGAAAATAAAGCCGTTGTCCGTTTATGGTCTGCCAGCCTGTATGTAATGTGCCGTCATCGTAAAACCAATAGGGTGAGCCACTGATCTCATGGATGCCGCCGTCCATAACGGTGCCGCTTTCGTTGGCGTAATACAGACCGCCTGAGGTTTCTGTGCGGAAAAATCCGGTTTGCAGCACGCCATATTCGTTGAAATAATACCGGGATGCTGTATCGTTTTTCTCCAGTGTTACCCAGCCAGTTACTTTGCCGCCGTCCTGCTGGATATAATACTGGTCACCGTGCCAGTTCAGCCAGCCGAACTGAGGCTTTCCCGTCTCCGGATCGTAATAATACCGATTGTCGCCGACAGTTTGCCAGCCGGTTTTCAGGATGCCGTTTGCATCAAATTGATAAGGGAGACCATCGATCTCCTGGTATCCGGTGCAAAGCATCCCTGTTTTGTCATAATAGCAGATGATGCCGTTTTCTGTATTATGCCAGCCAGGTTCGCCAGAGTCAGGTACAGTTGTTCCTGTTGCAACAGGTGTCCCTGTAGCGACGGGTGTTTCCGTTGCAATAGGCGTGTCAGTAGCAACGGGTGTATTGGCAGCGGCCGGGACAGTGCCTTCTTCTGCGGCAGCCGGTGTGGTCATCATTGTAAAGCCAACCACTGCGGCGGCAATGGTACCGGCACTGGCAAGGGATTTCCATAAATGCTGCATATATGTATCCTTTCTGCGGCATATGAAACAAATTGTATAAGCCGCTTTTGATCAGCAGTCCTGCCGGAAATGGTGCAGAATTGCTTTTACCCCATTTATCATTATACGCAAAAGAAAATGATTTGTCAACGGCTGGAGAATTTTCGTGTTTTCGCCCAAATATTTCGGCAAAATGTGCACTTTTCGAACCGAAAATGTGAAACTAAAAATGAAGCATGATGACAGAAAAGAAAGCACATATCTTGACAAGCTCTGTTCTTTCTGGTATGATACTAGAGGACAGTATTCCCCAGTGGAAATTGTACTATTTTTGCGCAGCTGTCATACCGGCAGCTGCACAGGAGGAATTGAATATGAAACAAACGGTACAGACGCTTCAGGCAAAGAAACAGCAGGGAGAAAAGATCGCAATGCTCACCTGCTATGATTATTCCACAGCAAAACTGATGGATGCCGCCGGAATGGATATGCTGTTGGTGGGAGACTCTCTGGGCAATGTGATCCTTGGGTATGAGGATACCATTTCTGTCACCATGGAGGATATGATCCATCATACGGCAGCAGTTGCAAGAGGGACAAAAAATGCCCTGGTTGTTGCGGACATGCCGTTTTTGTCATATCAGACCTCGGTCTATGATGCCGTGGTCAATGCCGGTCGGCTTATGAAAGAGGGAAGAGCTGGTGCCGTGAAGCTGGAAGGCGGTGAAGTGGTCTGTGAACAGATCCGTGCCATTGTGAACGCTTCGATCCCGGTGGTTGCCCATCTGGGCATGACACCTCAGTCGGTCAATACTCTGGGGGGATTCAAGGTTCAGGGGAAATCCTTGGAAGCAGCACGTAAGCTTCTTTCCGATGCAAAAGCCGTGGAAGAAGCTGGTGCTTTTGCTGTAGTGCTGGAATGTGTTCCGGCAAAGCTGGCAGAGCTGGTCTCCAGAAAGTTGTCCATTCCCACTATTGGCATTGGCGCCGGGGCAGGCTGTGATGGACAGGTGCTGGTATATCAGGATATGCTGGGGATGTTCTCAGACTATTGCCCAAAATTTGTCCGGAAATTTGCTGATGTAGGTACTGTGATGCGGGATGCATTTGCACTATATCAAGAAGAAATGCAAAAGGGCAATTTCCCAGCGCAGGAGCACACCTTTTCGATTTCAGATGAAGTGATGGCACAGTTGGAACAGGAGGCCGAATGATCATGAATATTACAGAAACCGTTGCAGAAGTACGGAAGCAGATAAAAGCATGGCGCAAGGATGGGTTGACCGTAGGACTAGTGCCTACCATGGGGTATCTCCACGAGGGACATCAGAGCCTGATTGCCCGTGCTTGTCAGGAGAATGACCGTGTTGTTGTCAGTGTATTTGTCAATCCCACCCAGTTTGGCCCTAACGAGGATCTTGCCAGCTATCCTAGAGATTTACAGCATGACGCAGCCCTTTGTGAAAGCACCGGAGCAGATCTGATTTTCCATCCCACGCCGGAGGAGATGTATCCCAAGGGCTTTTGCAGTTTTGTGGATATGGATGTGCTCACAAAGGAACTGTGCGGACTGAGCCGTCCGGTACATTTTCGCGGCGTCTGCACAGTGGTTTCCAAGCTGTTCCATATTGTTCAGCCGGATCGTGCTTATTTTGGCGAAAAGGATGCCCAGCAGCTGGCAGTGATCCGCCGTATGGTGCTGGATCTGAATATGGACATTGAGATCGTGGGCTGCCCCATTGTCCGGGAGGCAGACGGACTTGCAAAAAGTTCCCGCAATACCTACCTCAGCCCAGAGGAACGCAAGGCGGCATTGGTGCTCAGCCGGAGTATTTTTGCCGGAAAGCAGCTGGCAGAACTGGGTGAGACCGATGCGAAAAATCTAGTGCAGAAAATGACAGAGATCATTGAAGCTGAGCCGCTGGCGAAAATTGATTATGTGAAAGTGGTTGACCTCATGACCATGCAGCAGATCGAAACACTCGATCGTCCATTCCTGGCGGCAATGGCTGTGTATATCGGCAAGACACGGCTCATTGACAACTTTATGATGCAGACAGGAGGTGCTGTGCAGTGACCATTACTATGCTCAAGGGGAAAATTCACCGTGCTACAGTGACCCAGGCGGAGTTGAACTATGTGGGCAGCATTACCGTAGATGCAGATCTGTTGGATGCTGCCGGGATTCTGGAGTATGAAGCAGTGCAGGTGGTCAATATTGCTAACGGCAACCGTTTTATGACCTATACCATTGCCGGAGAACGGGGCAGCGGTGTCATTTGCCTCAATGGTGCGGCTGCACGCCAGGCGCAGACCGGGGATAAGGTGATCCTCATGACATATGCCCAGGTAACACCCGAAGAGGCAGCACAGATGCAGCCTCGTGTGGTGCTGGTGGATGAAAACAATGCTGTACGACAGATCTCTCATTACGAGAAGCACGGCGAACTGGCTTGAGGTGAGTAGATGCTGCAAGGGAAAACAGTGGTTCTCGGTGTGACAGGCAGTATTGCCGCCTATAAGATCGCCTCGCTGGCGAGCTGTTTAGTGAAGCTTCATGCGGATGTGCATGTTATCATGACACAAAATGCTACCCATTTTATTACACCTATTACCTTTGAGACTTTGACGGGAAATAAGTGTCTGGTGGATACTTTTGACCGGAATTTTCAGTTTCATGTGGCGCATGTGAGTCTGGCACAGCGTGCAGATTTGATGCTGATTGCACCGGCTTCAGCAAATGTCATCGGCAAGATGGCAAACGGCATTGCAGATGATATGCTGACTACGACGGTGATGGCATGTACTGCGCCGGTGTTGATCTCGCCGGCGATGAATACCCATATGTACGAAAATCCCATTGTACAGGATAATTTGGACAAGCTGCGTCGTTTCGGGTATACGGTGATCGAACCGGCAGTGGGAATGCTTGCCTGTCGGGATGTGGGCGCCGGGAAAATGCCGGAGCCGGAAGTGCTGCTGGACTATATTCTCCGGGAGATCGCCTGTGAAAAGGATTTGCAAGGCAAAAAAATTCTGGTGACGGCAGGACCAACTCAGGAGGCATTGGATCCGGTACGATATTTGACAAATCATTCCACCGGAAAAATGGGTTATGCCATTGCACGGTGTGCGATGCTGCGTGGTGCAGAAGTGACCCTTGTGACCGGGGTGACTGCTCTGGAACCGCCACCCTTTGTAGAAGTTGTGCATGTGGTTTCGGCTGCGGAAATGTTTGATGCAGTGATTTCTCGTGCGCCGGAACAGGATGCGGTCATCAAATCGGCAGCTGTGGCGGATTATCGCCCAGCGGAAATTGCGGCGGAAAAACAGAAAAAACATGATGGGGAGATGCAGATCCCCCTGACAAGGACGCAGGATATTTTGGCTTATCTGGGGGAACACAAACGGGAAGGGCAGTTTCTCTGCGGTTTTTCCATGGAGACACAGAACATGCTGGAGAATTCCAGAGAAAAGCTGAAGCGAAAGCATCTCGATATGATCTGTGCCAATAATCTCAAGGTATTGGGTGCTGGTTTCGGGACAGACACCAATGTGGTAACACTGATTCAAAAGGACAGCGAACGGGAATTGCCGCTGCTGTCGAAAGAAGCTGTGGGAGACGCTATTTTAGATATCATCCGGGATTTCTGGCATAATGTATAAAAACAAAAACGGACAGTTTCAAGGAATTTTCCTGAAGCTGTCCGTTTTTTATGTATAGAGTTTCATGTGATTTTATACAGATTTCAGACGATTAACAATAAAGTTATGTACTTGATCCGGTTTGATGTCCAAGACAATGCCGAATTCCTGATACATCCGGGATTCCGCAGCGTGCATCGCTGCCTCGTCTGCCGCAGCTAATTTGTGACCAGTGCTGCGCTTGCGTTCCTGCTGCTGATGCAGAGTACGCATCATTTGGATCATTTCCCGGTAATCATCGCTGTGGAGAATGGACTGAAAGATGCCCCGGCGTTCCCGGCTGTTATTGCACCATTCCTGTTCTGTTTCCTTTGTCATTTCATCGATGAGGCTGTAGATCTGATCCTTTGTCAGAAGGCGGCGCAGCCGCTCCGGTGCACGTTCTATCGGGACGTAATACGTAGAATGAGAGCCGTCGATCGGGCGTAATTTATAGTAAGCTTCTTCGTGTTCTCCGTCAAAGGAACGGTTTTCAAGGGCAACAACCTGGCATACGCCGGAGCTGCCGTAGGAAACATATTCATTGGGCTGAAATTCTGCGTTTGATGTATTGTGTGTCATTTCCATGGCATATTCCCTCCGTAGTATTTTTTTGCGATCCTGCGCTGCTGTTCTTCAGGCAAAGATGCCATGCGTGACTGCCAGGCTGCCGCAGCTCTGCGGTCCTGTGCAGACGTTCGCCGGAAGGAACAGCTTGTTCCATGGCATCGGCAAGATTTCATCAGTTCGCAAACTGATCCCTCTGCCAGCCAGATACACTCTGTAGTTGTTCCATCCGGCGTATTTTGTGACATTTGCATTATGACCTCCTGCCAGCAGAACGCAATACGTTCAGTATGATTTGATTCCTATGTTCCATTATAACATATTTTTTGTGTAAATGCTAGAGGTATTTTTCACAAATACGCTCGTGTAAAAACTGTGCAACTTGATAGAACAGTACGTTTTTATATTTTTGTTTTGAAGAATATTTTAGTTATTCTAGTTCTGAAAAACTGAATTGTTATAATAAGACGTACCAGAACAGAAATTGTCAAATAGGAGGAATGGCCATAAATGGACGAACAAACATATGCAACAGAACACAGGAAAACAGCAGATATCAATATGGACAGCAACGAGAATTTGTGCGTGCGGATCCAGCAGGGTGACGCGAGGGCGAAAGATCTTCTTTTATTGCAGAATGAAGGCATGATTCATACAGTGGCATGGCGTGAACGACGGCGTTATGCTTATCTTTCTCTGGAACTGGAGGATTTGTGGGCAGCCGGACAGATCGGGCTACTTCGTGCGGCAAAAATGTTTCGTGTGGAAACAGGAAATCAGTTTGCAACGTATGCCTGGATTCATGTGCGCCAGGCAGTGCAGCGTGAGATCATGAATGGGGGAACGACTATCCGCATTCCGGTACATCTTCACGACCGTATGCACAAGCTGTCCATTTACCGGGAGCCCTTTACCATGGTCAATTATCAGGCACTGGCAGAACGTGTCACAGAAGAAGAGCCAGAGGGGCATGGTCTGACAGAAGAGGAAGTCAGGGAATATCTCTGCAAGGTAGAACCGCTTTGCAATTTGCGCAGTCTCAATGAAACCCTGACATTAGATGGGGAAACGGAACGGCAGGAGATGCTTTCTGCTCCAGATGAACAGACGCCGGATGAGATCGTTAGCAGTCGGATCTTTCTGGAACAGTGCCTGGCACAGCTTTCTGTTCGGGAACGGGATGTGATCGCTATGCGCTATGGGCTGGACGGCTATCCGGAATTGACTCTGGTGCAGGTAGGAGAACATCTTCAGGTGACAAAAGAACGTGTCCGTCAGCTGGAACAGCGTGCTATCAAAAAAATGCGGGCATGGAGCGGAAATGCGAATAAATAATTAGAGCGTGTTCGGATTTATGCGAACATGCGCCAAGGCAACACTGCGTAATTTTTGTGCGGTGTTGCTTTTATTTTTCATTGAACATGTCGAGTTTTGCGATACTTTTTTCCGGCAATCGTCGTCATTTGACAGAAAAGCTTTTTGAAATGTCGTATAATAGCAATAGAGTACTCAAAGCAGAAAGGATGAAAAAAGTTATGGCTGTTGTACTGCAAACGCAGGAAAAAACATTGATCGCTATATTAAGCGGAGAAATTGATCATCACTGTGCACGACCCATGCGTGCGGAAATTGATGAGAAGATCGAACAGTGCCAGCCGGAAGTACTGGTGCTGGATTTTGCCGGGGTGACATTTATGGATAGCTCCGGGATCGGTCTCATTATGGGGCGGCACCGCTGTATGGGAGAGATCGGCGGAGAAGTGATCATTCGGAATCCGCCGGAACATATCCGGCGTGTCATGCGGATCTCAGGCATGGAACGGATCGCACATATTCAGATGGACGCACAAGAAGGGAGGCAGGACATATGAAAACCATTAATGCAGTCAAATTTATATTCCCGGGAATCTCGGAAAATGAGCGCACTGCCCGTGCCGTTGTTTCGGCGTTTCTGGTGCAGCTGGATCCTACAGTAGAGGAACTTGCTGACATCCGCACAGCTGTTTCCGAAGCCGTTACCAATGCCATTGTACATGGTTATCGAAATGGCAGCGGTGATGTGGAGTTACATATGAAATTGCTGGAAAATCGTGAGATCTATCTGCGTATCAAAGACCGTGGCTGCGGCATTTCTGACGTGGAACAGGCAATGCAGCCTCTTTTCACAACAGCGCCGGAGGAAGAACGTGCCGGGCTGGGATTTGCTGTTATGGAAAGCTTTATGGATAAGCTCCAGGTGAAGAGCAAACCGGGGCAGGGGACTACGGTGACGATGCGCAAAAAACTGGGAGAACCGCCATGTCGGGTGAAGTGACGGTACCTCGTGCAGAGGATCATCTGGGGCTGGTGCATCTCTGTGCCAATCGGTTTCGAAACCGGGGCATTGAGTATGACGAGCTGTATTCCGCCGGGTGTGTAGGACTTTTGAAAGCGGTAAAAGCTTTCGACAGCAGCCGTGGCGTGCAGTTTTCTACCTATGCTGTTCCGGTGATACTGGGGGAGATCAAGCGGCTGTTCCGGGACGGCGGCGTGGTGCATATCAGCCGGAGTCTCCGGGAACGTGCTATGAAGCTACAGCGGTTACAGGAGCAGTTCGAACAGCAGAATGGCAGGTCGCCTACAGTTTCTGAATTGAGCGAAGCCAGCGGTGACACCATTGAAGAATGTGCCGAAGCCCTTTGTGTGACACAGGCACCGCTTTCTCTGACACGAAGCGATGAGGACGATGAGGACAGCCAGTTTGATATTCCTGTGGAGGCGCCGGATCGGCAGATCGGAGATCTGCTGTCTCTGCGGCAGTCTATGGCGGCATTAGAACCCAAAGACCGGATGCTTCTGGAATTGCGTTATTTTCGGGAGATGACCCAGAGTAAGACAGCGGCAGTGTTGGGCATGTCTCAAGTGCAGGTTTCCCGGCGGGAGAAAAAGCTGCTGGCACAGCTGCGGCAATCATTGGAATAGAATTGTGGGAGCGTTTTGCTCCCATTTTTTATGTACACTTGCAATTTGTCAGAAAATCATGTATAATGATAGTAAAGAAGAAATTCAGAATGATTAATTCAGGATTATTATTTATCGCTGTAGGCGATACTAACATTTTCTTTAAATGATTGATCAGGAAAGAGAACGAAATGCCTTATGAATGTATTATCCAAAATTGAACCTCTGCTGATGCAAGTGCAGAAGCCAGCACAGTATATCGGCGGTGAAGTGGGGAGTATTGTAAAGGAACGAGATAAAGTCGATGTCCGCTTTGCCTTTTGTTTCCCTGACACCTATGAGATTGGCATGTCCCATCTGGGCATGAAGATCCTGTACAGTCTCATCAATACCCGGGAGAATTATTGGTGCGAACGTGTTTTTGCACCGTGCGCCGATTTTGAAGCACTTATGCGGGAACATGATATTCCGCTGTATGCCCTGGAAAGCCTTGATGCCGTCAATACCTTTGATATGGTAGGCTTTACGCTGCAATATGAGCTGTCATATACCAATATTTTGAATATGCTGGATCTTGCCGGGATTCCGCTGTACGCAAAAGACCGTGGTGAGACCCTTTCTCCCATTGTTTTTGCCGGCGGTCCCTGCGTATGCAATCCGGAACCTCTGGCGGATTTCTTTGATCTGTTCATCCTCGGCGAGGGGGAAGAGGTCAATTTGGAAATGATGGATCTCTATTATAACATGAAGCAAGCTGGTGCGTCTCGTTCGGAATTTTTGCGTGCTGCGGCACAAATTCCTGGTATTTATGTACCATCGCTGTACGATGTCACCTATCACGAGGACGGCACTGTCTTGGCAGTGACACCCAGAGACAATGCGCCGGCAACCATACAGAAGCGGATCGTGGACGATATGGACAAGGTATTTTACCCGGAGACATTTGTGGTTCCTTTTGTGGAAACGGTGCACGACCGTGCAGTGGAGGAGGTGCTTCGTGGCTGTATCCGTGGCTGTCGGTTTTGTCAGGCAGGTTTTCTGTATCGTCCTTTCCGGGAAAAATCCCCGGAAACCATCCAGCGTCAGTGTCGTGATCTCTGCGATTCCACCGGGTATCAGGAAATTTCTCTTTCTTCCCTGAGCACCAGCGATCACAGCCGTTTGGAGGAAACTTTGAATGGTCTGCTGCCTTATCTGGAATCTCATCGCATTAACCTGACGCTGCCGTCTCTGCGTGTGGATAATTTTTCCAGGGAACTTATGGATCGTATTCAGGGCGTCCGCAAAAGCAGCCTTACTTTTGCCCCTGAAGCAGGTACTCAGCGGCTGCGTGATGTCATCAATAAAAATGTCACTGAGGAAGAACTCATGCGCACTGCGAAAATCGCTTTTTCCGGCGGTTTTACTAATGTAAAGCTCTACTTTATGATGGGACTGCCCACAGAGGACAAGGATGACATTGCCGGGATTGCTCAGCTGGCAGAACGTATGATTGCCCTGTTTTATGAAACATCGGATCGTCCAAAGGGAAAGTCCATCCAGATTTCCATCAGCGTGGCAACGTTTGTGCCGAAGCCTTTTACGCCCTTTGAATTTGAACCGCAGATTGATCGGGAACAATTGAAAGAACGACAGCAGCATTTAATTGAATCCATTCAGCCCAGAAACCGGAAAAAAATCAAGGTCAGCTGGCATACCTATGAGATCAGTTTTCTGGAGGCAGTGCTGGCACGGGGAGACCGACGGCTTGTTCCTGTGATCGAACAGGCATGGCGTAACGGCAGCAAATTCGACAGTTGGAGCGAATATTTCAATTATGAAAACTGGCAGCGTGCTTTTGATGCCTGCGGCATTGATCCGGCATTTTATGCAAACCGGACACGCAGCTATGACGAAGTATTCCCCTGGGATCACCTGGATTATCTGGTGGACAAGTCCTTTTTTATCCGGGAGAACCAGACGGCGCATACATCACAGACTACGCCTCACTGCCGTGCCAAGTGTGCTGGTTGCGGTGTGAACAGAAAGATCGGGAGGGCTTGCTTTGAATAATACTGTACGCATGCGTTTTGCCAAAACCGGCAGAGCCAAATATATTTCCCATCTGGATCTGATCCGCTGCCTTCAGCGTGCAGTCTGCCGTGCGGGACTTCCAGCAGCATATTCTGGTGGATTCCATCCACATATGCAAACCTCTTTTGCGGCGACGCTGCCTTTGGGATTTACCAGTACATCGGAGATCCTGGAACTGGGACTGACGGAAGAAATGCCCTATGGCGAAGTCATGGAACGATTGAACGATGTTCTGCCGGAGGATATCCGCATCCTGAAAGCAGGTGCACCCCAGTTTGCGTTCAAGGAACTGACCTATGCGCTGTACACTGTGGAATTGCCCTGTGATGACCCGACACAGCTTCGCACGGACTTGGATCAATTTCTGGCACAGCCGGAGATATTGGCACAGAAAAAAACCAAAAAGGGTTTGAAAGAGATCGACTTGAAGCCTATGACAGAAGTGACGGATATTCGGGAGGAAATAGGTCGTCTGGTGCTGGAATTGTGTCTTCCGGCAGGCAGCGCTTCCAATCTGAACCCCATGCTTTTGCTGGAAGCATGGCAGAACAGCGCAGGAAATGCGGTGAAATCGCCTAAAATTTGCCGGACGGCACTGCTGACAGCAGAAAGATCAAATTTTTTTTGAAAAAACACTTGCATTTTTTTTCGGAATATGGTATGATATAAAAGCATTTGAAAATCCGCACGTTTTTCGTGTGAGGTTAATGCCGGTCGGGCGCCCGATGGGAATTGGCGGCTCGGCAGTACGACATTAAATCGGACAGTCCGCTGACGTTCGCCATGGAAAAGAATTGGCGTATGTTTCGCCTTCTGACGCTGAACGGGAGTGCAGGAACACGTTTATGAATGTTCGCAAATTTTAGGAGGATATTAAAATGGATGCATTGAAGAAGATCAGCGACGCAAGCCTGAAGCAGGAAGTACCTCAGTTCGGTATCGGTGATACTGTAAAGGTACACGTACGTATCAAGGAAGGCGACAAGAGCCGTATCCAGGTTTTTGAGGGTACAGTCATTGCTAAGAAGCACGGCGGTGTCAGCGAGACCTTTACCGTTCGTCGTGTTGCACACGGCTGCGGCATTGAGCGTGTTTTCCCGCTGCACTCTCCGGTAGTTGAACGTGTAGAGATCGTACGCAAGGGTAAGGTTCGCAGAGCAAAGCTGTATTATCTGCGTGACAGAGTTGGTAAGGCTGCTAAGGTTAAGGAGCAGCTCCGCTAAGATAAGCAGAATTCACTCACAAGCAGCATGCCCTGTAAGGCAATTGTACAAGGCAAAGACAGGCGGGATTTGTGCGCATGTCGTTTTTGCTTCATGACGCCTGCCTGACGGCAGTAAAAAGGGGACAGTATTGTCCTTTTTTTATTATCGGCGGATTGCTTAATAAACACAAGGGGTATTCATTAAAGTGTAACTATAGTGTACAGCTTTTTGGAGATGCCTATAAGGTCTGAGGAATGGAGAGCGATGATATGGAACAGCAGGCAATGGAACATAAGGAGTTAGAGCAGGAACAGGAATCGAAAAAAGGGTCTTTCCTAAGTGATCTGGCAGAAGTTTTTGAAACGGTTTTTGTCTCGATCTTTGTCGTGATCATGCTGTTTGCTTATGTGATCCGTCCGGTGACGGTAGAGGGAGACTCCATGAACGATACCCTTCAAAACGGTGATCGGCTTCTTATGTCGGATTTATTCTATACGCCGGAATACGGTGATATTGTTATCGTGGACAATTCGCATTCTTATTTATTTGATGAAAACGGAACATTGGCAGAAGGCAATGGCTTGCCCCAGGAAAAACGTTTGATCAAACGTGTTATTGCGACCGGCGGACAGAAAGTGGATATCGATTTTTATACTGGAACCGTAACAGTGGACGGCGAAGTGCTTGATGAGCCATATATTAAGGAACTGACGCTTACGCCGGAGGACGGATTTGATTCCTATCCTATCACAGTTCCGGAGGGATACTATTTTGTCATGGGTGACAATCGCAACAACTCGACGGACAGTCGATCCAGCTATGTGGGATTTGTTCCCAGAGATGCCATTCTCGGCAAGGCTGTATTCCGGATCTCTCCGCAGGGTTTTGGTGGGATCTATGGCAATATGGAGTGATCTGTTTTTGAGATGATCCCAGACAACTTGAAAATCGGAGGGAATTATGGCAGAAGAAGTCATGCGGAATATCCAGTGGTTTCCGGGACATATGACAAAAACAAGACGTATGATCGCAGCAAATCTGTCTCTTGTAGATGCTGTGGTAGAGATTCTGGATGCCCGGATTCCCCAGAGCAGCCGCAATCCTGAAATGGATCAGATGGTAGGCACAAAACCACGTTTGCTGCTGCTCAATAAAGCAGATATGGCAGATGCAGCGGCAACTTCACGTTGGATCACAGCATACCGAAAACAAGGTTATGTGGCATTGAGCATGGATTGCCGCAGCGGAAAAGGCGTGTCCGGATTTGCACCTGTTGTCCGGGAACAACTGCTGCCGGATCTTCTTGCAAAACGAGAGGCTCATGGCATGGTGGGTGCACCCATCCGTTTGATGGTGGTGGGGATTCCCAACGTTGGAAAATCGTCCTTTATCAATCGTATGGCGCAGTCAAAACGTGCAAAAGTAGAGGATCGTCCCGGTGTGACTCGTACCAAGCAATGGGTGAAGATCGGCAGCAACATGGAACTGCTGGACATGCCAGGCGTACTCTGGCCGAAATTTGATGACCAGAGTGTGGCACAAAAGCTCGCTTTTACCGGTGCTATCAATGATGATATCATGGATCTGGAAGCTCTTGCCGGGTTGTTGCTGCAAAAGCTGGCTGTATCTTATCCGAAGGCGCTGGAACAGCGCTATCGTATGACAGAGTTGGACGAGATCGCATCGGATGGTTTTGCAATGTTGGAACTGTTGGGCAGAAAACGAGGAATGCTCATTTCTGGCGGTGAAGTCAATACGGAACGGGCAGCGATCACACTGTTGGATGAATTTCGCAGCGGTAAACTGGGACGAATTACTCTGGAGTTGCCGGAACAGGAGGTGTGAGTATGGCAAAACCTGCACCGAAAAAGACAACAGAGGAATTATATGCCTGGGATGCTGATAAGTCAACCGGTGGATCGTTGCTGTGCGGCGTGGATGAAGCCGGCAGAGGACCTCTCGCCGGAGATGTCTATGCAGCCGCAGCAATTCTTGATCCTACGAAACCGTTGATCCCGGGGCTGAATGACAGCAAAAAAATGACTGAAAAAAAACGGGAATCTCTCTATGATCTGGTGATAGATGCTTGCCTGGCATATTGTGTGGCATTTGCAACGGTGGAAGAGATTGAAGAACGGAATATTCTCGGTGCCACTATGCTTGCCATGCAGCGTGCTGTTGCCGGATTATCGGAAGTACCGGGACTAGTGGTGGTGGATGGAAATCGTCTGCCGGAACTGGGCGTGCCGGCGGAGACGGTAATCAAGGGTGATGCGACTTCTGCATCTATTGCTGCGGCGTCCATTCTGGCAAAGGTTTCACGAGATCGAATGCTGCGGAAACTAGATGCCCAGTATCCTCAATATGGTTTTGCGAAGCACAAGGGATACGGTACCAAGGCGCACTGTGAGGCAATTTTACAGTACGGTCCCTGTCCGGCGCATCGTCCCAGCTTTTTGAGAAAGTTATATGAAAACAACTGAGATAGGCCGCCGGGGTGAAGCAGCAGTCTGTGAATGGCTGCGTACCCATGGGTATACGGTAGTACAGCAGAACTTCTGCATTCGGGGCGGCGAAATTGATATTATTGCAGAAAATGGGGAATATCTCGCTTTTGTGGAGGTAAAGACCCGGAAGCCGGGGAGTCTTTCCTCCGGCTATGATGCAGTGACGGAGAAAAAACAGGCTCGTCTGATCCAGACTGCCGCTGTCTGGTGCGCAGCACATCCTACACAGCTGCAGCCGAGGTTCGATATTGCATGTGTTGCCATGCAGGGAAAGCGGATCCTTTCGGTAGATTATCTGGAAAATGCATTTGATACGACGGGCAGTGATTTTATATTTTAGGCAGAATTTCTGCCGGGAAAAGGGTGGTAACAGTGTTTTACAAGAGCACCAGAGACAGCAGCATCCGTGTAGAGAGTGCGGCTGCAATTGCAAAGGGAATTTCAGAAGAAGGCGGTCTGTTTGTACCGGAATCCATTCCGGCGCTTTCTATGGACGAGCTCAAGTCGCTCGCTCCAATGACATATGCACAGCGTGCAGCGTATGTGTTTTCCAAGTATCTGACGGATTTCACAGAGGCTGAGCTTCGCTACTGTACCGAGAGTGCATATACCACAAAGGCATTTGAGACAGAGAATATTGCAGAAATTGCCCATCTGTTCGAGGGAACATACATGTTGGAATTGTGGCATGGTCCGACTTGTGCATTTAAGGATATGGCGCTGCAGATCTTGCCGTACTTCCTGACCACTGCGGTCAAGAAACTTCATATGGACAAGAAGGTCGTTATCCTCGTGGCTACTTCTGGTGATACCGGAAAGGCAGCCCTGGAGGGCTTTAAGGATGTGCCTGGAACAGAGATCATGGTGTTCTACCCGGAGGAAGGCGTCAGCGATATGCAGAAGCGCCAGATGGTGACCCAGGAAGGCGAAAATGTCACGGTTTGCGCTGTAAAGGGCAACTTTGACGATTGTCAGAGCGGCGTTAAGAAGATCTTCACTGATCACGAAGTGCTTGCTGCTTTGGAAAAGGGCGGCCTGACATTCTCAAGCGCCAATTCCATTAACTGGGGGCGGCTGGTACCGCAGATCGTGTACTATGTTTCATCCTATGTTTCCCTGGCGGAGTCCGGTGAGATTGCCTATGGCGACCCCTTGAATGTCGTTGTTCCTACGGGTAACTTTGGCAACATTCTGGCTGCTTATTATGCAAAGATGATGGGCGTGCCTCTTGGAAAGCTGATCTGTGCTTCGAATATCAACAAGGTGCTCACAGACTTTATCCGCACTGGCGTTTATGACCGCAACCGCCAGTTTTATGCAACAACTTCGCCGTCTATGGATATCCTCATTTCCAGCAATCTGGAACGTCTGCTCTATCTGTTGACCGGTGAGGATGACGCACAGATCCGACAGTGGTTTACTGCACTGTCGGAGACAGGTAAGTATGAGGTTTCAGATGCGGTAAAGGCGAAGCTGTCTGATCTGTTCTACGGCGGATTTTGTGATGATGACGCCACAAAGGCAACCATCCATGAGATTTATCAGAAGTACGGTTACACCTGCGATACCCATACAGCAGTAGCTGTAAAGGTATACCAGGATTATCGGAAGGAAACCGGCGATACCACAAAGACGCTCATTGCATCCACGGCAAGCCCCTTCAAGTTCAGCGCAAGCGTGCTGGATGCACTGGGCAAAAAGCCTGCTGACAGTACTGACGAATATGACATGGTGGAACTGCTCCATGAGGCATCTTCTCTGGATATTCCCCAGTCACTGGCAGCGCTGAAAACAAAGCCCCGCCGTTTCACAGGCAGCATCGACAAGTCGGAGATGCAGCAGTTCGTACTCAGCGAACTGCACTTGTCCTGAACGAGGTGATCATGCGGTTATTTACCATTGGTGATCTGCATCTTTCCTTTGGCGTGCCGGAAAAGCCCATGGATATTTTTGGCGGATGGAAAGATTATCAGACACTGTTGGAACAAAGCTGGCGGGAAAAGATTACCGAGGAGGATACTGTGGTGCTTGCCGGGGATTTCTCTTGGGGCATGAATTTACAGCAGGCAGAAGCTGATTTTGCTTTCGTGCAGAAACTGCCGGGAAAAAAGATCTTTCTGAAAGGCAACCATGATTACTGGTGGACATCCTTAAAGAAAATGGAGGACTTTTTTACAGCCCACGGCTTTGATTCACTGCACATTCTGCATAATAACCATTATGCGTTCGGACAGTACGGCATTTGCGGTACACGGGGCTGGGTGAGTATGCAAGGCGAGGCGGCAGATGCGAAGATTCTGGCACGTGAAGTGCAGCGGCTTCAGGTTTCCATCCAGTCGGCTGTCAGTGCTGGGCTGGAACCAATCGTCTTTCTGCACTATCCGCCCATCTATGGTTCGTCTATGAATTATGATATTTTAGAGGTGCTGCACCAGTATCAGATCAAGCAGTGCTACTATGGACATGTACATGGCAAGGGGCATTGTAATGCGTTTCAAGGACGTTATGAAGAGACAGAAATGCACTTGATTTCTAGTGATTATCTACAATTTGTGCCAGAATTGGTGATGCGATTTAGCTAAAATGGAGAAGTGCAAAAATACTCTGGTCAAACCTGCACGAATATGCTATAATAAAGCAGTGTGCATGAAATAAATTCCTGTGCACGCTGTACAGGAAATGCAATAATTGGAGGACATCAACTATGAATTTGAAATCATCAGCAAAAACCGATGTAAACATGACCGAACTGGTTGTGGAAATTGATGCAGAAAGCTTTGAAAAAGCAGTAGAAGCTGCATATCAGCGTCAGAAGAAGAATATTTCTATGCCGGGTTTCCGTAAGGGTAAGGTTCCGCGGAAAATGTGCGAGAGAACCTATGGTGAAAATGTGTTCTACGAGGATGCTGTCAACGCTCTGCTGAATGTAGAATTGCCGGCTCTGATCGTAGATGCTGAACTGGAAATCGTGGATACACCT
Organism: Ruminococcus sp.; assembly: GCF_019417665.1. Lineage (GTDB taxonomy): Bacteria > Bacillota > Clostridia > Oscillospirales > Ruminococcaceae > Ruminococcus_C. The sequence goes on along the minus strand of NZ_DXUU01000018.1, from coordinate 27,503 downwards.
AAGGTAGAAGTGACTTCTATCAGTAAGGAAGAAGGCGTTTCCCTGAAGGTCATCTGCGTGACTAAGCCGGAGATCAACCTGGTGGACTATAAGGGCATTGAGGCACCGAAGGTTGTCAAAGAGATCACTGACGAAGAGGTGGATCAGCAGATCGAAGCAATGCGTCAGCGCAATGCACGTGTGGTTTCTGTAGATGATCGTGCTGCTGAAATGGGTGATGAAGTAAACTTCAACTTCGAGGGCTTTTTCGGCGATGAAGCTTTTGAAGGCGGCAAGGGCGAAAATTATCAGCTGAAGCTGGGCAGCGGTCAGTTTATTCCGGGCTTCGAGGAACAGGTTGCAGGTCACAACATCGGCGAAGATTTCGATGTGACTGTAACATTCCCGGAAGATTATCAGATGGAGGACTATGCCGGCAAGGAAGCTGTCTTTAAATGCAGTATCAACAGCATTTCTCGTGAAGAACTGCCGGAACTGGATGACGAGTTCGTCAAGGATACTTCTGAGTTTGACACAGTAGACGAGCTGAAGGCTGATGTCCGCAAGAAGCTGGAGGAGAACGCAGAGAATGCAGCTGACAATGCTTTTGAAAATGCTGTGATCATGAAGCTGATTGAAAAGGTAGAGGATCCCATCCCGCACTGCATGTTTGAGCATCGTGCAGATGCACTGATGAATCAGTTTGCAAATCAGCTGAAGGCACAGGGCGTTTCTTTGGATCTGTATCTCCAGTACACTGGTATGGATCAGGATTCTCTGAAGGCAACATATCTGGATCGTGCAGAAAACGAAGTAAAGCTGCGTCTCGCACTGGAAAAGATTGCTGCATTGGAGAACTTGGAAGTATCCGATGAAGATCTGGAAGCTGAGGTTGTAAGACTGGCTGAAGAAAACGGTCTGACACCGGAAGATGTCAAGAAGCGCATCTATGTTGAAGAACTGTGCGGCGACATGCTGGCTACCAAGGCGATGGATCTGGTCAAGGAAGCTGCTGTTCCGACAGATGCACCGGAAGAGGCAGAAGAAGCTCCGGCTGAAGAGGCTGTTTCTGCGGAATAATGAACAAAGTATTTGATGCCGTTTGATAATGGCATTTGCAGTGGGCGAACAGCAGTGTTCGCCCACTGTGATATCTGCACTTTTTTCGAAATATGACGAAAAACAGAAATGCCCTGGAGTGCAAATCCAGAGCTGCGGCAGAAGCCGTATGGAGAAAGGATGATAAACATGAGTAGTTTAGTACCGTACGTTGTTGAACAGACCAGCCGCGGAGAACGTTCCTACGATATTTTCTCGCGCTTGTTGAATGACCGTATCATTATGCTGTCCGACCAGGTAAACGATGCGACGGCTAGCTTGGTCGTAGCACAGCTTCTGTACCTGGAGGGTCAGGACAACGAAAAGGATATCTCCTTGTATATCAACAGTCCGGGCGGTTCTATCACTGCCGGCATGGCAATTTATGATACTATGCAGTATATCAAGTGTGATGTTTCTACTATCTGCATCGGTATGGCAGCATCTATGGGTGCATTCCTGCTGTCCTCTGGTGCAAAGGGAAAGCGTATCGCTCTGCCCAATAGTGAGATTATGATTCACCAGCCGCTGATCTCCGGCGGTCTGTCCGGTCAGTGCACAGATATCAAGATCGCTTCTGATCATCTGGTACGGGTTCGTCAGAAGATGAACGAGATTCTCGCAGAGAATACCGGAAAGCCTTTGGAGGTCATTGAACAGGATACAGAGCGTGACAACTATATGTATGCGGCTGAGGCCAAGGAATATGGTTTGATTGATAAGGTGATCGCACACAGATAAGGGGAACCGAACATGGATGAGAAAAAGGAAAAACGGTGCAACTTCTGCGGTAAATCAGAGCACATGGTCGAAGGCATGATCTCTGCGGCAGATGTCAATATTTGCAGCGAATGCGTGACATATTGCTATGAGATGCTGTACGGTCCGGTGAATCCGGCGTCAGCTGCAAAGTCAAAGAAAAAATCCGCAAAGCAGCCGGCACAGATTCGTCTCTTGAAACCGGCTGAGATTAAAAAGACATTGGATGAATATGTGGTTGGTCAGGATCTGGCGAAAATTACACTTTCTGTTTCTGTTTACAACCATTATAAGCGCATCTTGAATCAGTCTAAGGATGAGGAATCTCGTGATGTAGAACTGCAAAAGAGCAATGTTCTGCTGTTGGGCCCCACCGGTGTGGGAAAAACGTATCTGGCGCAGACACTGGCGAAGATCCTGGACGTTCCCTTTGCCATTGCCGATGCAACGACTATCACCGAAGCTGGCTATGTGGGCGATGACGTGGAGAATGTGCTTCAGCGTCTGTTACAGGCGGCAGATTTTGACGTAGAAGCCGCAGAGCGAGGTATTATCTACATCGACGAGATCGATAAGATCTCCCGGAAGTCGGAAAATGTTTCCTTGACGAGAGATGTCAGCGGCGAAGGCGTGCAGCAGGCGCTTTTGAAGATCATCGAAGGTACTGTATCCAATGTGCCGCCTCAGGGTGGCAGAAAGCACCCCAACCAGGAGTTTATTCACGTGGATACCCGGAATATCCTGTTTATTTGCGGCGGTGCATTTGATGGACTGGAAAAGCTGATCCAGAAGCGTATGACGCCGGCATCTTTGGGCTTTGATGCACCCATTGCACAGCAGAAAAAGGATTTGGTGAATATTTTCCGCCAGGTAACGCCGCAGGATCTGGTGAAGTTTGGTCTGGTGCCGGAACTTGTGGGCAGACTGCCGGTTATCACAACGCTGGACGATTTGGACGAAGAAGCACTGATCCGCATTCTGACTGAGCCGAAAAATGCACTGGTGAAGCAATATCAGAAGCTGTTTGATTTTGATGATATTCAGCTGAAACTGACAGATGATGCGATGGCGGCTGTGGCAAAGGAAGCCATTTCCAGAAAAACTGGTGCCCGTGGTTTACGCTCTATTATGGAAGGTACGCTTATGGACACCATGTATACCACTCCGTCTGTGGAGCACGTCAAGACGATTGTGGTGGATGCGGACTGTGTGAATGGAACCGCACGTCCGAAATTCTATGATGCAGAAGGCAACGAGATTGAAAATGTACCGCCAGTTGAGGTGAGTGCCTGATGGCTGAGCAGGGTATGATGGATGTCAAAAATGTCCGTTTCATGCTGGATTCCCTGAAAATTTTGTTGGAATGCGGCGAAACAGAACATGCCATTCAGCTGATCGACGCTTTCACGGAAGAACTGCAATCGGAACAGAGCGAACCGAGTGCAGCTGAATAAATGCGAAAAACCTGTCTTTGTGGAACTTCCATAAGACAGGTTTTTATATTATTTTTCAGTTTTTGCAGTCAGCAGTTTTTCCATTGGCTTTCGCAGCAGCCCATTGAAGAATTTTACCACAAATCCAGTACATAGCGCCGCAATGACCGTGCCTTCCCGTGTGCCCACAAGAGTACGGAAGAACAGGAAGGAAAGTATCACTGCCAGTATCACACAGCTGATGTCAAAGACAATCTTGACATTGCCGAATTCCTTGTGAATGGTATCCGAGATTGCCTTCACAAAGGCTTCTCCGGAATTCATGATCACATTTGCGATGACCGCAAGGGAAATCCCGAAGCCAAGCACAACTGTTCCGGCGAGAACGAGTCCAAGACGCAGCAGATAGTGGTTCGGTTCAAAAAAGGACAGCATCCAAGTTCCGAAATCTGTGAACCAGCCGAACAGAAATGACAGGGGCACTTGCAGCAGTTGGATCCATTGAAATTTTTTCCGCAGCAGCAGGATCTGTCCAAGGATCAGCATACAGTTCCAGATGATCAGCCAGCTGCCAAGAGACAGTTGCGGGAATTGAAAGCTCATGACATTTGCGACCGAGGAGATGGGAGATACCCCAAGTTCTCCTTTTTTTGTGATTGCCACACCCAATGCACTGAAAAACAGACTGACGATAAATAAGGTATAGCGTTTTGTCAGTTCGATTCTATTTTTATTCATATCAGAAGCCTCTCGCCATTGGTTAATTTGTTATGGAAATACCGATCATAACGGTTTTCCTGTTTCTTTCATAGATTTTGTTTCCAGACAGAAATGGTATCTTCCGGACTGTCGCACTGCATCCACTCCGACATCACACAGCATCCGGCAGCACCTGCCTGACGTACTACATCCTGCTTGTCTGCCGTAATACCGCCGATGGCATAGACTGGAATGGTCACACTCTGGCAGATATCCCGGAGAAATGTCAGCCCCCTGGGCGGCAGATCTGCTTTGCAGGCGGTGGGGAAGATATGCCCAGCAATGAGCCAATCTGCCCCGTGTGCCTGAGCCTGTACCGCTTCTTCCCGGCTGTGCACCGATGCACCAACTGCTGGCAGATGTTGCCAGATAATGCAGGGCAGCTCCAATAGCGTTCTCACTGGCAATTGCACAGGCAGATGCAGCTGTATCGCCGTCTGCACAAAGGTGTTCAGGAGTAGTGTTACCCCATATTTCTCGCAGGTTTTCCGGCAGCGGATCGCCATGTCAGCGTATTCCGGCTCAGGCAGATCTTTTTCTCGGAGGAGAATTGCATCTGTACCGGCGGTTGTGATCCGTTCGATTCGCTGGAAAAAGTCATCTGGACAGAGCCGCCGGTTTGTCACACAGATCAGCATAGTGTATTTGTGTTGATGTAGTCAGTGTAGACTGGCTGCATCCCTTGGGCAAGAATGGCGTCGTGAATCTCTTCCAGGGTACGCGGATCGGAGATTTCAAACTGTGCATCACCCTTTTGCTCTCCTTCGTCATTGTGACCGCCAATTCCCACATTGACGCCAGCGGAAATCTTCGTGGCAGCCAGTGGCAGTACATGATCACGGAATCCGGCACGTTCCCGGGTGGAAATGGTAAAGCTGGCAAAGGGCAGGAAGATCCGACACGCCAGCATCATTTGCAGCAGCTGGGTTTCGTGAACATCGTGGGGATTGGTTTCCTCATGGTTTTTATAAGGGCGGAGTCGTGGAAACGACAGTGCAATTTCAGCATGAGGATATTTTTTTTGCAGCATTGCTGCATGGACACCGGCGGCAAACATATCTTTGCGGAAATCCGCCAGCCCCAGCAGAACGCCAAAGCCTACACCACGCATACCACCCATCAGCGCACGCTCCTGCGCAGAGACACGGTATGGAAAACAGCGTTTTGCACCGGCAGGGTGCATTTCACCATAGCGTTCCAGATCGTATGTCTCCTGGAAAACTGTTACAAAATCCGCACCAGCCTGACGGAGCATGTCATATTCATCCGCATTCATGGGATAGACCTCCAGCCCGATGGTGGAGAAATATTTTTTTGCAATTCTGACAGCTTCTGCAATATATTCCGGACCAGAAACACTGCGGCTTTCCCCGGTCAGAAGCAACACTTCACGCATACCGGTTCTGGCGATCGCCTGCATTTCGGTCTCAATCTCTTCTGCATTCAGCTTACAGCGAGTAATGGGATTTTTGCAGTTGAAGCCGCAGTAAACGCACTGATTTTCACAGTAGTTGGAAATATACAGAGGTGTGAACAGGAGCACATTGTTGCCGAAATGCTTTTCTCGTTCTGCTTTGGCACGCTGTGCCATTTGTTCCAGAAAGGGTTCTGCCGCTGGAGAGAGCAGTGCTGCAAAATCTTCAAAAGAAAGGGCATCCTTGCGGAGTGCAGCCTGGACATCTCCAGCGGTATAGGATGTCGGCTGATAGTGCTCCCGTGCCTGGATGACCCGGTCGAAAATATCCGATTGGATCTGCTGCATACCTGGCTGAAATTCCATAGGGTCATAGATATTTCGCATGAAAACAGCTCCTTTCTCAGTCCTGCAAAAATCCGGTCAAAGGACTGGATGCCTCGGCGCCGGAATCCAGCACACGTCCCAGCTTTGCCAGATAGGCTGTTCGTCCGGCTTCAATGGCGAGCTTGAAAGCATGTGCCATCATGGGACAGTTGTCTGCCGTTGCCACAGCAGTATTTGCCATTACCGCAGCAGCACCCATTTCCATGGCTTCACATGCCTGAGAGGGGGCACCGATGCCGGCGTCTACAATAATGGGCAGGTCGATTTCATCAATGAGAATCTGGATGAAATCCTTGGTGCGCAGACCTTTGTTACTGCCGATGGGCGCACCCAGCGGCATAATGGCAGCTGCACCTGCGTCGGCAAGGCGGCGTGCAGCGATTAAGTCCGGATACATATAGGGCAGTACGTGGAAACCCTCTTTTGCCAGGATCTCTGTGGCACGGATGGTCTCCGTATTGTCCGGCAGGAGGTATTTTGCATCGGGAATCACTTCGATCTTGACAAAATCACCGCAGCCCAGTTCACGGGACAGCCGTGCAATACGGACAGCTTCTTCGGCATTTCTGGCGCCGGAAGTATTGGGCAGCAGTGTCAGATGCTCCGGAAGAAAGTCCAGAATATTCTCCGGGCTGTCGGCATTGGCACGCCGCAGAGCAATAGTAGCAATTTCGCTGCCGCCGTACTCCATAACGTCTCGGATGAGCTGGAGGGAAAACTTTCCGGAACCGAGAATAAACCGGGAATGAAATTCTTTTCCGCCGAGGATCAGCGGATCATTTTGTATTGTCTGCATAAGAATCACCTTTCGTTATATTATTTGTCTCAGTACAATCGGAATCCTGCTTTCGAAACATAAAGTGCAGCAAAACCTGATTTGCAAGAAGTGGTACGCAATAAAATAGAATGGGATCTGCATATCTGCCAATAAAATAGGGCAGTGTGGGCAGATTTGGCAGAAGAAAAAACGACCAGATCAGATACAATGTTATGGGTGGCAGAGCGGCGATGGCAATGTGTTTCAGCCTGCATGCTATGTTGTCCGTACCTTTGCAGAGGTAAAAAATAACCAGCACGATCCATACTATATTGCTGAGCATGGGGACACATCCAACGATACGCAAAAGCCATAGTGTTTTTTTCTGGATCTGCATATTATCAGCCTCCTCCCATAAATGCGACCACTTCAATGACATCACTGTCGCTGAGCTGTATCGTTGCATAGTCTGCTTTGGGAACGATTTCACCGTTTCGCTCTATTGCGATCCGCTGTATCTGATATCCCTGTTTCTGTAAAAATTCCAGCAGCGTCTGAGGGTTATTCAGGGAGAACTCTTTTCCGTTCACGTGCATCATATATCCTCCTTCGAATTGTGAATAAACGGCGTGAAATGTCGTTAAATTCCATCGCCGGATCTGAAAAAATGCCGTATTTTTGGCATATAGACAGAAAATGGGCTGCACCCGTGGTGGTGCACCCCATTTTCTTACGCTTTTTCAGTTCTTTTTTATTATACCACAGATAAGTGCGGCTGTCAAGAAAAAATTTTGATTATCGCTCAATTACGCCCAATCCCGGTAAGAAATCCACGATCGGCAATTCAAACTTTTTCGCCATCTTCCGGCAAGCAACGATATAATCCGCATTGGAAAGCCGATCCGGTGTATGGGCATCGCAGCCGATAATCACGGAATTTCCGGCTTTCTTGGCAATTTTCAGGAATCGCTCTGAGGTGTAGTGCCGGTTTTCCACTACGCCCAGCAGATTGATCTCCACGGGGATGTCATGGGCTTTCAGATACTGACACAGCTTGAGGAAATATTCCTCGTACACCTCATCCGGACCAGTGAAGTGGAAAAGATCCGGGTGCGCCACATAGGCGTATTTTCCCGTTTCCATACCAGCAATGACCGTGTCCACATATTTTTTCAGTTCTGCCTTGGAATCCGTAGGAAATCCCGTGTACGGCGCAATCATTTCGTTGGCTGTGAAATGCTGCCCCAGGATCATATAGTCGATGGGATAGCCCTCCAGAAGCTTTTCCTGATCTTCCATCAGTTCTGGGATATACTCTGCCTCAAATCCAGCATAAATGGTGATATCCTTTGCATATTCCCGTTTCAGATCTTCCATAGAATAAAAATAATCATCCAGCTGTTCCGGGAACATACGGGTGCGTGAAACATATCCCTCCGGGAATACCCAGGGACAATGATCCGAAAATCCAAGCACTTTCATGCCGGAAGCGATTGCCTGTTCCACATATTCTTTATCTTCGCCCCATGCGTGCTGACATCGGGCAGTATGCGTGTGATAATTTGCGATCATATTCAATGATTCCTCACTGTTCTTCTGTAGAATTCGCCTTATCGGCAGTGTCTGTGCAGACCGTTTCCACCACAGCGGCGGAAGATTTTGGCACAGAGATCCGAGCAAGTACTTCGTTGACCATGCGCAGAACACCGCTGATGATCATCAGGATACCGATGATATTCCAGCCGGCATTCTGGTTCACAAACAGCACATAGATGAGGATGAACACGCCCAGCAGGCAGTTTGTGATGGCAAAGATCATGGGAATGAGCACGCTGGAGTTTTCCTTGCGGAAGGTCATAGTGTTCACTGCGCCGGAAATGCCGCTTGCCAGAATGCAGATGCCGATAAGTATGGGGATCAGTGTATTTACCGTAAAGGGCACGATGATCAGAATGGCACCGATCACCATAAGTATTATGCCGGTCACAAGATATTGTGTCTGTACCTCAAATTTGCGGCGGGATGCGTAAATGACCACTTCAATGAGACCAATGAGTGCGATCAGAATGCCAAAGGACAAGAAGATCTTGTTGAATAGGCCTTCGTTGACCAATAGCAGAATACCCATGCCAATGAGACAGAGGGGCAGTATAAAGGGGAGCAGTACATAAAGGGTGCGCCTGGAAGATTTGGACTTCGGGGATTTTGGTTTCATAATAGACTCCTTTCGCATTAAGGCAATACTGCACAGAGATTGTACAGTACTGTCTTAGATCAGATGCAGTATATATTTCATGCAGATCCGTTTCAGCGGATCGCAGGATGCGTAAATGGATTGCGCCAGTATCTGAACAGATGCAGCAGCTTCTGCCTGAGCAGCTTTTTCTGGAACTTTTCGCCCCAGATCTATTGCCAGCGTCATGGGAATAATTTGCGCAGCAGCCTCAGATGGCAGGTGCTTTTTCTCCAGATGCCGCACTGCTTTTTCGCAGAAGTCCATGAGCAGCTGTCCGTCATACCGCAGTCCGCTCCACCGCAGCAGGCGGAAAAGATATCGATATGCCGTCAGGACTGCTTGCCGGGGATGTTTTGTATCCAGTATAATACGATTTCGGCGCCGGATATCCCATAGCCGCAGGAGAACAACAGTGCCGATCAGAATCCCGCCAAGCAGAATACTCAGCAGCGTCCGCACAAGCCACGGGGGAATGCTGTTGTGTGCAGATTCTAGCGGCAGGGAATTTCCATCCCCGGAATTAGCTGCACTTCCTGGTATCATTTCGTTATTGCTTCCCAAAGCACTCTCTGATGTTGTTGTGAATGTCAGTGATGTCTGACTGGCTTCTGTCACTGCGGCTTCTTCTGTAGCAGCGGCAGTGGATTCCGCAGTAACAGGTTCAGTTGTTTGTGTTGAAGCGCTTGTGCCATAATAACCCGGTGTCATTTCAAAGGGCATCCATCCATAGCCGTCAATGTAAAACTCACACCAGGCGTGTGCCTGACGGTCTGTCAATGTTACAGTGTATCCATCGTCGTTGATTTCAGCGCTTTCCAGGATATCCTTTCCCACAAGATAGCCTTCACAGTATCGTGCTGGGATGCCCAGATACTGTGCCAGGATCGTTCCGGCGGTAGCGTAGTGTACGCAATAGCCCTTTTGGTTTTCCATGAGAAAAAAGCTGATGAAATCACGTGTGCCGGGCGTTTTGCCGGGAGCTGTAGTGTATTCTGTGCGCTCTGCCATCCATGCCCGGATGTCAAGAAGTGCCTCGTACTGTTCTGCTGCTGTTTTTGGCTGCTGTTCTGTGAGAGATGCCGGAAGTGCGGCGTAGACTTCTGTCAGCGCCTCCTCGTCAGGCAGATTTGTGTAAGCTTCTTTTGCATAATCACGGTATGCCAGGGATTCCATGAGCATTGCCGGAAGGACTTTTCCTTGGATTTCCTCCGGAGAATTCGCCGCCTGGGATTCTGCAAAACGTGTGCTGATTTCTGTGCTGTTATTTGAAAATCCCAAAGTATTCAGAAATTCCTGTACTGTTGTGCTTTTTCCGGTATCTGTTGCTGTCAGCCGGTATTCCTGGAGATCAGAATCTGCCAGCGCAGCAATTACCCAGGTCTGTGGGGCGGAGACTGTCCAGGAATATGTTTCCCGGTCGTTGGGACGTACATTCCAATCGTCAGGAAATGACACGTCCGAAGAAAAGGAAACATAGGGCTGGTAATACCGGGAATCCTGTTTTTCCGGGATAACTGTGCAGGTGAATGTTCCTGAATCCGGCAGAAGAGAACGCTGGAATAAAAAGGGGAAATTTTGTGGAACACAATCGTAGCTCTCAATGATATTATATACGATCTCCTCGTTGACAGCATCTGTGTCTTTGGAGGGAACAGCCCAGCTGTTGTTTTGGTATTCGCTGGCTGTAAAGCCTTTCAGATACATGGTGCTGTCCGGAAGCATATCAAAGGTCAGCGTCAGTTCCGGTTCATCTTGAAAGTGCAGACTGGATTTTGTGCCCAGTTTTGACACACGAGATGTGCTTTCAAATCCCAGTGCTGCGCCAAGCATCCGGAGACTCTCCGGGAGATTCTGGATATCAAAGTTAGAAAGACTATCACTCAGATCGTTTTTGCGCTGCCTGTCTGCATCGGAACGTGTGTATCCGCTTAGCATTCCCAGAAGAACAACGGCAGTATATACTGCCAGCACAAATAATGCTGTGACAGAACCACAGACAGCTGCCGTGTGCCGGGCGGATTTCGGTTGTGTATCGCCTGTGCACCGTATAGCCAGCCGCAGTGCCAGCATACCGCACCAATATGCCAGAAGCGGTGCCGTGGCGATCGGTTTTACAGAAAGCCCCAGATATAATCCTGGCTCCAGGAGCAGGAACGTCACTCCAACGGTCAGCGTGAAATGGGGATGTTTTATGGTGAAAAAAACAATGAAATATGCCAGCAGGACTGCAAAGCAGCAGGTAACCAGAGTGACGCAGGATATAGGGTCATATGCAGTGGAAACTGCGAAATAGGGAATGTCCGTATGGTGGGCATTGCTGTAAATGGTATTGATGATGTATTGTATGCCTGCAGTAGTGTGATTGACACGCAGCACCAGCACAACAGCCACCAGAAGCAAACATCCCCCGGTGAGCCATCCGCCGTATCTGGGCATTCGTTGGGAAACTGTTCCAAGAAGAAAACCAGCTGCGGCAGTGATACATACCAATCCGGTATGGCATTCCGGCTGGTACAGGGAAAAGAGCGATGTTAATGTGCCGGCGAATCCCATCAGTGCCAACAGAAGTGTCAGCAGATTCCAACTGTTTCGTCTGGATCCGGACATGGCATAGGTTGGGTCAGACCGGATGTGCAGAGAAGAGGGAGTTGTTGTATATTTCATAGCATCGTCCTTTTCATGTGAGGGAGCCTGTGAGAACTTGATATACTGTTTCTGCTGCGTGTTGGGGTGAAATTGTCCATCCACCGTTTCCGGCAGATGTTGTATCTGCGAAAAAGATTGTCATATCTTCCGGCGGTACAGCGATGCTGTCGGCAATGCAGAATGGGATCTGTTCACCGATTTGTTCCAGCGTGTTCCAACAGGCGGAAGGGTTCGTTCCTGGCGGCGATGCCAGAAGGGAACGAAGAATAGGCATCAGTTCCTTTGGTTCGGAGAGAATATAATGTTGGCACTGCGTTTCCCAACAGATCAGCAGGGTAACAGAGTTGTCATCACTGCAAGCCATTTTAACAAAGGCTGTTAGTGCTTCCAGCATGGCATCCAGTCTGTCACCAGATGTTGCCGGTTGGGGATGCAGAGCATAGAGAAACCCCAGAACTATCGGTGATTTGACAGGAATGCCATATTCTCGGACAACTGGTTCTGGGAAACGGCTGCTGAGTTTCCAGTGGATCGCACGCATTCGGTCACCATTCCGATAGCTGCGCACACCCAGTAATTCTTCTGGCTCTGTAGTAAGCTGCATCTGTGCCGTTTGATTTTGACTGCCGGAAATATGTGCCTTTTCTCCAGGTTGTGGAACAAGGGGCAGAACCAGAAGGCTTTGGGACTGAACCACAGCGTTTCGGTGGGAAAACAGATGCAGCAGATCGAATACACGAAATTCCATCAGTGCAAGGCGGATCTCTCCGCAGTGTTCTGGTTCTACAGAGACTGTCAACCGTGCTGTACCGTTTGCCGGAACAGCAGTCTGGAACTCCCATGCCTCCCCGTCCCCAAGTACCATGTTATTTCCTTGAAGTATGAGCTTCACTGTACCGATGGGCAGCCGGGTGGGATTTCGCAGAAGGACGGTACAGGAAGAGGTTTCGCCGGGATGCATCGATGCAGCAGACACGGTCATCTGTATCGTCAGTTTTTTTCCTGTATAATGCGCCATTACAAAAAATCCCAGGGGCAGGAGCAGCATACTGATCAGCAGATAGATGGAAAATTCCGGGAGATAGAGCATAGAAAACAAATAGACGATGCCTGTCAGGAGCAAGTACAGCAATTTTGCATACCACATAAGCGTCACCGTTTGTCCGGCGCCGGAACAGGAACCCGGCGGATGATCTCTTCTAGGATCTGTTTTGGCGATGTACCGTTTTTGACAATGAGGCGATGCGCCAGCACATCCTCGCAAAGGGGAACGATATCATCTGGCAGAAGATAATCCCTCCCACGAAGCATTGCCATTGCTTTTGCCGCTTGTACCAGTGACAAAGTGCCCCGTGGACTGACTCCTAGCGTTATCTGGGGATGCTCTCTGGTTGCCTTGGAAATGGATGCGGCATAATAATAGAGTCGATCGTCCACATAGACCGAAGCAGCCTGCTGTTGCAGCAGCAGAAGTTGTTCCGCAGTGATCACCGGGCGTATCTGTTCCAGAGGATTCTGGACAGCTCTTCCCCGGAGAATGGCGACTTCCTCCTGGATCTGGGGATAGCCCATGTGCAGCCGCATCAGAAAGCGATCCAGCTGAGATTCCGGCAGGGACTGAGTGCCCACACACCCCAGCGGATTCTGGGTGGCAATGACCAGATGGGGTTTTGGCAGTGTGTATGTTTTGCCCTCTACTGTTACATTACCCTCTTCCATGGCTTCCAGAAGTGCCGCTTGAGTCTTGCTGGAAGTGCGGTTGATCTCGTCAGCTAGGAGCAGGTGACAGAACAGTGCGCCTGGCTGAAAGATGAATTTTCCTGTTTCTTTCTCATAAACAGAAAATCCTGTCAGATCCGACGGCATTACATCCGGAGTAAACTGGACACGTCGGCAGGAAAGCCCCAGTGCCCGGGAAAACGCCATGGCAAGTGTGGTTTTTCCCACACCCGGCATGTCCTCCATGAGAACATGCCCTCCAGCGAGAAATGCAATAAGTACTTTTGTCAGGATCAGATCTTTTCCCACCACCGCTTTGCGTACTTCGGCGAGAATGGAAGCGAGGAGTGTATTGGATTGTGCTGCAGCTGTCGGCATGAGAACCTCCTGGAAAAATAAAACTTGTCTCTATATTCTGTAAAGACCAGAAAATCCGGTCATTTTATCATTCTTTACATTTTTTTCATTATATCATTTTTTTCCCCATTTGGCAAGTGTATGATATGACTTTTCCGCAAAATCCGTTCCATATTTTTTGTTTGCTTTCGGTTAAAATGGCAAAAAACATAGAAAATCACAAAAAACGGGGCGGCTTGTATTGACAAAACCATAAAAAATGGTATACTAAATAAGTACAGGTCTTTCAGCGGGCGGCAGTCTGTGCAGCTGAGGGACAATGCTTCTGACGGAAAGGAAAAGGAGATCCATGAATATCTGGCATGATATTAACCCGAAGCGTATTACAGTGGACGAGTTCGTTGCGGTAATTGAGATCCCGAAAAACAGTAAGGTCAAGTATGAGCTGAACAAAGAGACTGGCATCCTGGAAATGGATCGTATTCTCTACACTTCGACTCATTATCCGGCAAATTATGGTTTTATTCCGAGGACTTTTGCAGATGACGGTGACCCTCTGGACGTGCTGGTGCTTTGCTCAGAGACGATCCATCCTATGACTTTGGTTCATTGCTATCCTATCGGCGTGATTCATATGATCGACAACGGACAGCGTGACGACAAGATCGTTGCGATTCCCTGTAACGACCCGACTTATAATACGTATCATAACATCGACGATCTGCCCCGTCATATTTTTGAAGAGATCGTACACTTCTTCCAGGTGTATAAAGAACTGGAACATAAGACCACGGCGGTAGATGAAGTGGAAGATGTCTATGCAGCAAAGGAGATTATTGCCGCTGACATTGAGCATTACATCGACAAATTCTGCAAGGGATAATTTTGCCGGAAACCGGACGAAAATGTGCCGGTGCGGTGATTGAAATAGAAAGAGGTATTTGAGTTATGGTATCAGCATCAGACATTTTGTTCAACCACGGAAACAGCGTAGCCCCTCTGGGACTGATCGCTATGGACGGCGCAAAGGAACTGGGAGCTAAGATCAATGACTATCTGGTCGATTGGGCACACAAGGGCGGTTATGACGTGGATACATTTCTGATCGAGTGCGAGTGCCCTCGGTTTTCCTCTGGCGACGGAAAGGGACTGATCAAGTCTACCATCCGGGGCAAGGATCTGTTCATCATTGTGGACGTGGGTAATTATAACATTAAGTATCAGATGTTCGATCAGATGAATGCCATGTCCCCGGATGATCACTATCAGGATTTGAAACGCATCATTCAGGCAACCAGCGGCAAAGCGCATAGAATCAATGTGATTATGCCGATCCTTTACGGCGGACGTCAGCACCGCCGGAACTACCGGGAATCTCTGGACTGCGCCTGCGCATTGCAGGAACTGGCACAGATGGGTGTTTCCAACATCCTGACCGTAGATGCACATGATCCGAGAGTGCACAACGCCATTCCTCTGATGGGCTTTGATAATATGATGCCGTCCTATCAGGTACTGAAAACCATGTTTCAGACGGTGCCGCATCTGAAAACTACACCGGACGAGTTTATGGTCATCAGTCCAGACGAGGGTGCGCTGAACCGTAATATGTATTATGCTTCCATGCTGGGCGTACAGATGGGCATGTTCTACAAGCGCCGGGATTATTCTAAGATCATCAGCGGCCGCAATCCCATCGTGGCACATGAATATCTGGGCAATTCTGTTGAGGGCAAGGATGTCTTTATTGCAGACGACATCATTTCGTCCGGTGAATCTATGCTGGATATTGCCTATGCGTTGAAAGAACGCAAGGCACGCCGGGTATTTTGCTATGCGACCTATGGTCTCTTTGTCAATGGTATGGAGAAATTCGATAAGGCATACGAGGACGGCTATATCAATGCGGTGTTCAGTACCAATCTGACTTATCGTACCGAAGCACTTCTGTCCAGGGAGTGGTTCCACGAGGTGGACTGCTCGAAGTATATTTCCTACTTCATTGCCGCGTTGAATCACGATGTTTCTATCGGTAATGTCATTGACCCCAACGCTAAGATCAAGGCACTACTGGAACGCAGAAATCAGGAGAATTCCTGATCGTATAAGGAAGACTTCACAAAAAAATCGTTGACATTTCGCATAAAATTTGCTATACTAAGACTTGCGAATATTTTTATGGCGATGAACGGAATAACTGTAGCTTCTGCTGTGCAGAGAGGGCGTGTTTGGTGGAAACGTCTCAGCAGGATACAGGTGCTCCCCGTGAGCCTTTCTGAGAAATCAGAACGCAGGCACTGCGTTATAGTGCATCGAGGGAAATGTATTGTATTTCCGAATTTGGGTGGTAACACGAAGGCCTTCGTCCCATTTGGCGGCGACGGCCTTTTTCTATTTTAAATAAAGGAGTTTTTATTCAAATGAAGTGGCAAGGTGTAAATGAATTAAGAGAAAAGTATCTGTCTTTCTTTGAAAGCAAGGGACACACTCGTCTCTCCAGTTTCTCGCTGATTCCCCAGGGGGACAAGAGCCTTCTGCTGATCAATTCCGGTATGGCACCGTTGAAAAAGTATTTTCTGGGTCAGGCAGTTCCGCCGAATACTCGTGTGACGACCTGTCAGAAGTGTATCCGTACCCCGGATATTGAGCGAGTGGGACAGACTGCCCGTCATGGTACCTATTTTGAAATGCTGGGCAATTTCTCTTTTGGTGACTATTTCAAGATCGAAGCGATCAGCTGGGCATGGGAATTCTTCACCAAGGTACTGGAAATGCCGGAGGACAAACTCTATGTTTCCGTCTTTGAGAATGATGACGAAGCCTATGACATGTGGACACAGAAGATCGGCGTATCCCCAGAACATATGGTACGTTTGGGCAGAGAAGATAACTTCTGGGAACATGGTTCTGGTCCCTGTGGCCCCTGTTCGGAAATTTATTTCGACCGTGGCCCAGAAAAGGGATGCGGTAAGCCGGACTGCAAGGTGGGGTGTGACTGCGACCGCTATGTAGAAGTCTGGAATCTGGTATTCAGCCAGTTTGACAGCGACGGCAATGGTCACTATACAGAGATGGAACACAAGAATATTGATACTGGCATGGGGCTGGAACGTCTGGCTTGTGTCATGCAGGGTGTAGACAATCTGTTTGAGGTAGATACCGTACAGAATATCATGAAGCATGTGTGCCGCATTGCCAATGTAACATATGGCGCAGATGAAAAAACAGATGTGGCACTGCGTGTCATTACTGACCATATCCGCAGCACAACCTTTATGATCGGTGATGGCGTTATGCCATCCAACGCAGGTCGTGGATATGTACTCCGCCGTCTGCTCCGCCGTGCGGCACGTTACGGCAGACTGATCGGCATCGAAAAGCCGTTCCTCTATGAAGTCGTAGAGACTGTGATTCAGGAGAATGCCTGCGCATATCCGGAACTGGAGGAGAAAAAGGCATATATCCGCAAGATCGTGGAGGAAGAGGAAAAGACCTTTGCAAAGACCATCGACAAGGGCTTTGATTTGCTGTCCAGTATTCTGGAACAGCTGAAGACAGAGGGTAACACTATGGTATCCGGCGAGGATGCATTCAAGCTCAGTGATACCTATGGTTTCCCCATCGACCTGACAGAGGAAATTGCCGCAGAACAGGGCATCTCTGTAGATCGGGAACGTTTCACAGAACTTGTAGGCGAGCAGCGTACAAGAGCACGTGAGGACTATATGAACAAGGCAGGCTCTTCCTGGGCAGATGGCGGCGTTCAGATCGAAGCACCTGCTACTGCTTTCACAGGATATGCCCACACTGCCGAAGAGGATGCCAAGGTCGTTGCCATTTTCCGCGACAGCCAGCCTATGGAAGCTGCCGCAGAGGGTGAACCGGTGGTGATTGTTCTGGACAAGACACCGTTCTATGCAGAAAGCGGCGGACAGATCGGCGATTCTGGTGTGATCAGCACACCAGAAAGCACATTCCAGGTAGAGACTACCAGCAAGACGGAGGACGGACATTTCCTGCATCTGGGTGTTATGACCGAGGGTGAACTGCGTGTAGGCGATACGGTCTCTGCGAGAATTGACGCAGAAAAGCGTGCAAAGACCATGCGCAACCATACCGCAGCACATCTGCTTCAGGCAGCCCTGCGTACCGTATTGGGTGACCACGTGCACCAGGCTGGTCAGCTGGTAACCGATTCCCGCTGCCGGTTCGACTTCTCCCATTTTACAGCTATGACTCATGAGGAGATCAAGCAGGTAGAAGCAATCGTCAACGAAAAGATCCTGGCGGCAATTCCGGTTGTGACCCAGGAGCTGCCCATTGAAGAAGCACGCAAGATCGGTGCAATGGCGCTGTTTGGCGAAAAGTACGGTGATATTGTCCGGGTTGTCAGTGTAGAGAATTACTCCGTAGAATTCTGCGGCGGTACACATGTGGACAATACGGCAAAGCTGGGACTGTTCCGCATTCTGTCGGAAAGCTCTGTGGCATCCGGCGTGCGCCGTATTGAGGCGGTTACAGGTACCGGCGTGCTGGAACTGCTGGCTTCCTATGAGGAGACCATGGCGTCTGCCGCAAAGGCAATGAAGCTGAGCAATACCACAGATCTGGCAGCACATTGTGCTTCGTTGATGGCTGAAAATAAGGAAAAGGATCGTCAGATCGAATCTCTGAATCAGAAGATCTCTGATGCAAAGATGGCAGCAATTTTTGACAATGCCAAGGAGATCAGCGGCGTAAAGATCGTTTCTGCAATGCTGAACGGCACGACTCCTCAGGTACTGCGTAAGATGGGCGATACCATTAAGGATATGAAGGGGCCGGTCATTGCTGTACTCGCCAGCGTCAACGGTGAAAAGGGGAATCTGGTATGCGCTTGCTCTGCGGCAGCCCGTGAAAAGGGTGCACATGCCGGAAAGATCGTACAGCGTGTGGCTGCTGTTACCGGCGGCAAGGGCGGCGGAAAGCCGGACAGTGCTATGGCAGGTGTTGGAAAGACCTATATGGTAGACGAAGCACTCATGGCGTTGGAGGGCATTGTCAAGGAATTTATTTGAGGAGGAATCATCATGGAGGATTGCCTGTTTTGTAAAATTATTGCTGGGGAGATCCCCAGTACAAAGGTGTATGAGGACGATACGGTTTATGTGTTCAAGGATATCAACCCTATTACACCGATTCACTATCTGCTGATTCCGAAGCAGCACATCTGCTGCGCCGCAGCCATCACTCCGGAAAATTCCGCTGTGGTAGGACATATTTACGAAGTCGCTGCAAAGATCGCTGAGGAACAGGGCTTGAAGGATGGCTATCGTATTGTCACAAACTGCGGTGAAAATGCCGGTCAAACCGTATTCCATCTGCATTTTCATATGCTTGCAGGCGTGAAAATGGGCTGGGGTGCTGACGCAGTACAGCCGGTGGAAGAATAAGGAGGTACTGTCTATGGCGGCATACTATACGCTGCACATTGCTGGGCTGACACGGGAGCTGAAGATATGCTCCATCAGTGAAAAGCTGGATATTGCAGCCTTTATTCTGTTCTCCGATGTGGAACTGACAGAGGCATGTGCCAGAGAACTGGCGAAACGGGTGCCGGCGTGTGATTATATTCTTACGGCAGAATCCAAGGGTATTCCCCTTGCTTATGAAATGTCCCGGCAGATGCATGTGCCCTATATTGTAGCGCGAAAATCTGTGAAAGGGTATATGACGGATGTGCTGTCTGTGCAGGTGAAATCCATTACTACGGCAGCGGTTCAGACCCTTTATCTGGACGGCGATAAAGCGGCGTGGATGAAGGGCAAACGTGTACTGATCGTAGACGATGTAGTCAGCACTGGAGAATCTCTGCGTGCATTGCAGCAGCTGGTAAAAGCAGCAGGCGGTGAGATCGTTGGTAACGCTGCACCACTGGCAGAGGGTGACGCTGCTTCCCGTGATGATTTGATTTATCTGGAACAACTGCCGTTGTTCTTCAAGGATTGAGGACAGGGCAGATATGAGACGGACGATGGTATGGATCGGCATTCCGTGGCTTGCGGGGCTGTTTCTCGGAGCGACATGCCGGACATCCGTGACGATGTGTCTGCTTCCGGCGGCTTTTATGCTGCTGGGAGCATTCCGTCTATTCCGGCGTATTACCACTGGACAGGCACTCTGTATTGGTATATCTTTGACGGCGGCAGTTGGTGCTGTGATGGCGTATTCGGCACTGGTCTACGCACCTGTTGCCGCACACGATGGCACCATGGCAACTTTTTCTGGTAAGGTGGCTTCTGTTACCGTTTATGACAATGACCGGGCTTCCTATCAGGTGAAAGGGGAATTTGCTGACGGCACTTCTGCAAAGATTCTGGTCTATACAAGCGATCTGGGTGCGAGATATGGCGACCAACTGGATGTCGCCGGGGAATTTTCTACACCAGAGGTGAATTATCTCTGGGACAGCAAGGCATATTATCAGGCGAAGGGTATTTTCCTGGAAGCATCCTCGGATGCGTTTGTGCAGTGTACCCCGACAGAAAACGGAAAGCTTATCCGTATGCTCCAGGCATACCGGGAGCGCATTTCCACCCGTATCTGTGTTCTTGCCGGAACAGATGCCGGTGGTATGGTCAGCGCTATGCTGCTGGGGACAAAGGAAACTATTTCTCATGAGACTGACCAGCTTATGACCCATCACGGTATCCGCCACGTGGTTTCTGTATCCGGTTTGCATCTGGTGTTATTGCTGAGCGTTTGGATGTGGTTCTGTCGGCGGCTGCATTTGCATCGCTGGCTGAGTTTCGGCAGTTCTGGCATATGGGTGTTGTTGTATGCGCTGATGGTGGGAACGCCTGTTTCTATTGTCCGTGCTGGAATCATGTATCTGTTGATGCAAAGTGCACCGCTCTTTTTCCGCCGTGGGGATACGTGCAATTCTCTGTGCTTCGCTGGAATTCTTCTTACTGTGGGAAATCCCTATCTTATTCTGGATGCCTCCTTCTTGCTGTCTATGGCAGGGACTTTCGGGATCGGTGTCTTTGCACCCTGGCTGACAAAGAAAATGCAGCAGAAAAAATTTCCCATGAGCATATTCCGGCGGCTGACAGCATTAGGCTGTGTTTCTGTGTGTATTTTTCCGGTGACCATGTTCTATTTCCGGGAGGTTTCTGTTGCTGCTCCAGTGGCAAACCTTCTGTTGGTACCCATTTGTTCCCTGATGCTGACGTTGTCTCTTGGTATTTTTCTGACTGGCGGCGTGGGATTTGTGGCGAAGCCTATTTGTCTGCTGCTGCGCTGGCTGTACGATTTGCTGATGCTCTTCGCTTACGGTTTGCGGGAACTGGTACCTGTCATGTTTCCCACTGGTTGGGATATGCTGCCAATACTGACAGGACTCCTTACTGCCTTTGTGTTACTGATCTTTCTCCAGAAGCATGGCCGCCGGGCAGTGGCAGGTTCACTGGTATTGTCATTCGTGATTCTTCTTGCAGGACAAATGGTGTATCGGCTGGGCGAACGCAATAGTTTTACCATTGCGGTACTGGGACAGAAGCAGGAGATGGTACTGGCGGTGACCTATCACGGAAAGACAGATATCATTGACCTGACAGGGCATCATAAGAACCCGGATTATGTCCAGGCATATCTGTCGGAGCGTGGCATTCGCCGGCTGGATTCTCTCTGCCTGACCAAACGTGCTGACCAGATGCGCATTGCCTATCCCACAACGCTGGGATTTGTGGAGGCAGAGGAAACGGCAGTCCCTACAGACTGCTGGATTCCGCCGGATGCAGAATTGATGGGAACGATACCGCAGCAGACAGATGCGCTGGTGCTCAGGGATATGCAATATGCGATTACACTGGAAAATGGCGTTGTGGAGATCGAGTATGGAACACTGCGATTCTGCATTGGCACGAAGCTGTCAGAATTGCCCGAGGGCACATGGGATGGTGTCATTTGTACCGCATGGAACGGTGAGGCGGATGTACTGCCAGAGCAGACGTATTGTAAGGAGACGTCTTTGTGTATCCGGGTGAGGGAAGATGGTTCGTGGAATGTGGAGAAATTGATATGAAGCACAGAAAAATCTGGATATGTTTTGGGCTAGTTGCAGCGCTGTTTTGTGGATGCACTAAGATTTCAAATGAAACATCCAGCAGTACATCTGAAAACAACAATACGATTTCGTACTGTGCTAAGGAGGAATCGGCGGAAAATCGGATCTATTTTCATTATCCTCAATTGGAAGAAACAACAGAAAATGCGGAAAAAGTGAATGTACAGATAACGTCCTTTGTGCAGGATGAAATCCAGAACTGGTTTAACGGTGCTTTTTCTGGAGAAATGAAAGCGTCTCCGGAAGAATGGGTATGGGATAACGATGTTTATACAGATTGTGCAATGAAAGTGGAATATACCATTGTACGAAATGATGCTGATTATTTTAGTGTTACATTTGATGGACTATATAACCATAAACGAACTCCGCATCCTACGAACTATTTTCAGGCTTTGACAATTGACAAGCATACTGGTGAATTTATTTCTATGTCGGACTTATATACTGTAAACAGTGATTTGGTGCAGCTGATTCAGGAAAAAATACCGGAACAATTTGCGGAGAAATATGGAGAAACTTCGGAAGAAATCACACAAGCAGCAGAATATGTGCAGAATGCACTGAATGAAGACGACATGCGTGACGATGAATATTCCATTTTTATGACAGAAAAAGAACTTGGTATTAGTATTTCTTTAATATATGCTCTGGGAGATCACTTTGAGGTTATGATTCCATATGAAGAATTAGAAGCATTTAAAAAATGAAAGGAGCATTCACCATGCCAACCTGTGATCCAAAACAGCTCGCTGCCCAGATTCGCAAGGGGGGACTGCAAAACCTCTACTACATCTACGGTGCAGATCTGGTGCAGGTGCGCCAGCTGACGGCAGCGCTTGTCAAAAAAGCCACTGGCGGCAATGCAGATATGGCGCTGACGAAATTTGACGGGCAGAAGCTGGAACTGAAAGAACTGGAAGACGCTTCCCGGCAGTTTTCCATGTTTGCGGCGTATAACTGCATTCAGGTACATGACCTGAATGCCGATTCTCTCCGGGAAGATCAGATGAAACAGCTGTTGGAACTGCTGTCTGAGATCGGCGGTGCAACAGTACTGATTTTCGATATTACCGGCTTTGACCCCAAGGATGGCAAAAAAACACCTCAAGGCAAGAACAAAAAGCTCATTGACTGTGTAGCAAAGTACGGTACAGTCTGTGAAGCAGTACAGCGAACGCCGGCAGTGCTTGCAAAGGAACTTTCCGGACTGGCGGAAAAACGAGGCTGTATCCTGCCGCCGGACAGTGCGGAAGAACTGGTGCGGCTCTGTATGGGGAATACCTTGATCCTGCGCAGTGAACTGGAAAAACTCTGCGCTTATGCAGACAAGGGAAATACCATCACTGTTGCCATGGTACGGGAGGTAACCTCACCGCAGCTGGAGACTACCGTCTTTAATCTCGCCAGAGCTGTTGTTTCCCAGCGCCCCAAGACGGCAATGGAAGAACTGGATAAACTTTATGCCATGCGTACCAACCGGACATTTATTGTTCACGCCATTGCTTCATCCTTTTTGGATTTGTACCGGGCGTCAGCGGCATTGCGTGCCGGAAAACAGCCAGGGGATATGAAGCAGGATTTCGGCTACCGCTTTGATTTTATGGTGCAGAATGCCTTTCGGGATTGCCGTCGTCTGCCGCCGGAACGGCTTCGTGCTTGCATCCGGGTGCTCCGAGATCTGGAGGTGGAACTGAATTCCACTTCCGCAGAGGAGCGCACTTTGCTTGAAGCGGCAATTGTAAAAATGCTTGCCATTGCAGGAGGTTGACAATGATACACATCGCACAGGCAATTATTGTAGAAGGAAAATATGACAAGATCAAGTTGTCGTCTATTCTGGATGCGGTGATCCTTGTCACAAATGGATTCCGGATTTTTCACGATCCGGAAAAGATGGCACTGATCCGTTATTATGCCAAGACGACAGGTGTGATTATCTTGACGGATTCTGATACCGCCGGGTTCAAGATCCGCAATTACCTGAAAGGCGCTATTCATGACGGAACGATTTCTCATGTATACATTCCCGATATCTATGGTAAGGAACGCCGCAAGGAAAAGCCTTCTGCGGAGGGAAAGCTCGGCGTTGAGGGCATCGACAAAAAACGTCTGTTGGACGCCTTTGCAAAGGCAGGTGTGCTGACAGATGAGATACCAGAAAAAACTGACCCCTTGACTCGTTACGATTTGTATGAACTGGGCCTTTCCGGTAGTGCAGACAGCAAGTCCCGCCGGAAAGCCCTCCAGAAAAAGCTGGGACTGCCGGATCTGCTTTCCGCAGCCTCTCTGCTGGAGGTACTCAATACCATGATGACAAAACAGGAATTGTCACAGCTGTTGGAAACTATATAACACAGGAGATTATCCATGCAATTTGCTTCTTTCACCTTTCTTTTTTTGTTTTTTCCCATGACCCTGGGAATCTATCACCTGACGCCGCAGCGCTGGAAACGGGATGTCATGCTTGCTATCAGCGTGCTGTTTCTGCTGGGCGGCGGATGGCTTGCAGCATTGGTATTACTCTTGCTCACTGCTGCCACATATGGTATCGGATTGCTGCTGGAGCATTTGCGCACCCGAAAAAAATTATCTGGACTGGTGCTGTTTGGAACGGTTCTTGTGTATCTGAGTGCATTGATCCTCCTGCGCAGTAATTGGATGCAATCGTGGGAATTTTCTCTGCTGCACGGAAAGGATCTCTTCCCACTGGGGTTGGCATTCTTTGTCTTGCAGGGTATTGGCTATTGTACAAATGTGCGCCGGGGAAAATATTATGCAGAGCGGAATTGGCGGCAATTGTTTTTGTATATGCTGTTTTATCCACGTCTGATCATGGGACCAGTGGTACCATATCCTGTGGCACTGAAATCTCTGTGTGAGCCGACTTTTTCCATGCAGCAGATCGGCGCAGGCATGACCCGTTTTTTGGTGGGACTGGGGAAAAAGCTGCTCCTGGCAGACAATGTGGGGATGCTGTTTCAGACAGTGAATCAGGTAGATCCCTCAGGCTACTCCATTATTGCGGTATGGCTTGGGGCATTGGCACAGCTGGTATCCCTGTATCTGGAATTGTCCGGTTATGCAGATATGGCAATCGGTCTGGCGCTATGTTATGGAGTACATCTGCCGGAAAGCTATGGAAAATCTTTGTTTTTCCCCTCAGTCACAAAATTTGCCGATCAGTGGAACCGTACGGTGGTACAGTGGTTCTCCCATTATGTTGGGACACGTTTTCATGGAAAAAATCAATTGCTGCATTTATTTGCCGTAACGATCACCTGGGGTTGTGTAGGCTTGTGGTATGGATTCCGGCTGCCGACCCTGATTTTCGGGCTAGGCATTGGTTTCTGTATCTGGATGGAGCATCTCATCGGTCAAAGTAAACGTTATGTGGGTATCCGCTATGGTATTACTGCACTGCTGCTTTCAATAGGTGCAGTGCTTCTGATCCAGCCGGACATGACTTCTGCATGTGAATATCTGAATGTAATGTTCGGGATGGGACATTTCACTCCCGGCGAAGCGGACAAGAACTTGCTTTTCAGCTATGGTCTGGTACTTTTACTGTCTGTGTATGCAGCGTCCGGTAACTGGCGGACAGTACTTTGTCTATTGGAGGAAAAGTCCTGGTATCGGATGATACGGATCCCGCTGACAGTTGCGGCAGTTTTGTTATTGCTGTGCTGCTGTACTGCGGTATTGATCAGTACTGGCGGTACGGTAGAAATGCAGCTGATGCTGTGAGAAAGGCGGTGCATTTATGAAAGTCAAACAACCTCGCCGCTGGAAAAAGCAGACCAAAGCCCAACAAAAAGCAGCTGCCCAGCGAGTGACTGGACTTTTGCTTTGGATGATACTTTTTGTATTTGGTATTTCAGCATTCATATGCGCTTGTATTTCTGGACAACGCAGTGATTCGGATACAATGCTGAAAACTTGTTCTCCTTCTTTGCAGCAGATGGCAGACAGCATGCTTTCTCATCGTGTTCCCGGACGGAATACGTTAGTGCGGACAGTGACAAACTGCATTGCGGCAGCTGGCGGAAACCGGGTAGGAGATGTCTATCTGACAGAGGAACGGCTTTTGGAATGCCCCGAACAGTTGGATGCTGAACAGCTGTCCGAAACGGCATCGCTTCTGAATCAATTCTATACAGTCTATGAGATCCCTACCTGTGTCATTGCTGTACCGTCGGCAGGAGAATTTTATAAAGATACACTTCTGGAGGGAATGTCCTATCCCTCCCAGATGCCGGAGATTGACAAATTCTATCAGCAGATCTCCTCGCCCATCCGGAAGATCGACGTTTACCATGTCCTTTTTACGGCAACGGAAGATTATATCTATAACCGGACAGATCCTCGCTGGAGCGGCTATGGTGCCTATTGTGTCTACCGGAATGCTATTCAAAAAATGGGATTTGCACCCATTGCCTATGACCAGTATGCTGTCATTCATGTAGATTCCTTTCGGGGTAGTCTGTACGACGCCTGTCTCTATGAAAAAGTGACGCCGGATATTCTGGATGTGTACACCTGTGAGTCCGGCAGCAGTGTCACAGAAATGACAGCTTATTTGACAGACGGCACAAAGGAGGAACGTCAGCTGTATGAGATACCAACAGATAGCCAGGCAGACCCTTATGCCTTTTATTTGGGGCAGGATTGTGAGAGGCTGGTGATCCGTACAAATCTGGACAATCAGAAGAAGCTGCTGCTTCTCAAAGATTCCTATGCAGACTGCATGATTCCTTTTTTGCTTCAGCATTACAGCGAGATATGCATCATTGATGTGACCTGTATGGAACATACTTTGGAGGAACTGACAGAGGTTTCTGATCACACTCAGGTGCTTGTACTCTGTGATGCAGACACTTTTGCAGAATCGGAATATTTTAAAGATATCCTGACCGGAGAGGAGAAGGCATATGATTGACCTGCATATTCACACCAACTGTTCTGACGGCGAATTTTCTCCAGAGGAGACCATCCGTATGGCACATGAGGCAGGGATCACAGCGGCAGCCGTCACAGATCACGACACAGTTTCTGGTATTGCTGCCGCTGCAAAAGCTGCCGCAAACTATGGCATCACATTTTTTCCGGGTATAGAAATCAGTGTACAGGGCGGAAAGGAATTGCATATCTTAGGGTATGGCATTGATCCCTACGATCCGGGCTTGTTGGAATTCTGTTCTAAGCATACTAGGGATCGCAAGGTGCGTTGCGGTAAAATGTTGGCATATCTTCAGGATCATGGCGTAAATATGACATTGGAGGATGTACGCCGCTGCAATGATGGCAGAACCACAGGCAGACCGCATTTCGCAAGGGCACTTGTAGAGAAAGGCTATGCATCATCCGTACAGGATGCTTTTGATCGCTATCTGACAACGCCGGAATTTTATGCCCGTGTGGAACGGCCGAAGCCCCTGCCAGCTGATGGTATCCGGGTTATCCGGGAAGCTGGGGGTGTCGCTGTTCTGGCACATCCTCATCAGCTGAAGCTGGCGGAACAGGAATTGGATACATTGCTGGTTCAATTGAAAGAAATGGGCTTGCAGGGCATCGAAGCTTATTACAGTCGTCACACATCTCGGCAAACGGCGTGCTATCTGGCATTGGCGGAAAAGCATGATTTGCTGTATACCTGCGGTTCCGACTTTCATGGACCTGGCGTCAAACCAGATATTGCTCTTGGAACTGGCATTGATAAGAATCTCTGTATTACAGACCCTCGAATTCCGAAACAGTTATCACTGGCGATCCAGAAGCAGAACCGTTTCAAGTGTATTTAGAGCCTGTTCAGCATCTTTTTTCGCACGTCTTTTCGGCAAATTTTGCCGTTA
>NZ_DXUU01000017.1 GCF_019417665.1 Ruminococcus sp. | reverse complement strand
TATTATACTAGGTTTTTCTCTGTTTGTATAGGGGGTTTTTAGAGATGCCCATTAATGATACTAATCCCATATCAACCTGTTAAAGAATTTGCCGCTATCATTTCCCTTTCTGGGTTTTATTGCTTTTATTCTACCGAACTTTAGCTGGTTTTCGAATGCTCTTTCAGCATAACATATTAATCAATTAAACATTAATATTGATTTACTGCGTCGGATAAAAAGTGTAGATGTCACAAAATGCTGTTTCAAATGGTTATATTAATCGGACGTCCGAACTGCAAAAATGATCATTACCGCAATTTCCAGCAAATTGTGGTTTACTTTCCCCGTTTGACGTTTGTCTGTTAATGTTTCAAAATAAGTTTGCAGCATATTTCTTTACCTCAACTACTATAACTCCTATTTTATCACATCTTCCCTCTTTTGGTTAATGGAAAAACAATACGAAATCTATATTATTGGGAGGAAAACATCATGAAAAGGATAACTCATCATCTGGCACTAGCAACTGCCACTGCCATGCTCACAAGCTCGATATTGTCATCAGCTGTATGGGCGGAAGATATGGAAACTGTGATCACAATTAAGCCCAGTAAATACCTGACCGATACTGCCGGTATCCTGAACGTCACCGTACAGGGAGGCCGTGCGATTCGTGTGAAAATTGAAAAGGATACTCTTGACGGCAACATTTTATATTACAACACACTTCTGGAAGAGGAAGGCACATATGCTTTTACCCTTGACAGCTGTGAGTATGATCTGGATACATCGACATACGATTCTTCTTTTACGATTACGGTGCTGGACGAAAAGGACACCGGCTGTGCTTATACCCAGTCAGAACAGCTGGTTCCCGATCCTGGATTTTCCTTGGAGATTTCCAGAACGCAGTATGACTGGAATGTCACTTCCGTGGCAACTGCTGTGCAGACGGCAATTGCGGTTGCCACACCTGCCTCGGCAGTTGACGGGATATGGTATGGTGCAGTTGACATCAGCCTGGAGTATATCCCTTATACCCTGGGTGATATTAACGAAGATACGCAGATCGATGCTGATGACGCATATCTGGCATTGGTGTATTATGCACAGGCTTCTGTGGGACTGGATGCAAAATTCACAGATAGAACTTCGCCCTTGGCAGAAAGTGCAGCATTTTCTGCGGCGGATACCACAAAGAATCTTCTGATAAATGCAGATGATGCTTATCGCATTCTTTTATACTACGCCATGACGTCTGTGGGCAGTACGCCTTCTTGGGAAACACTACAATGATTAGGGCATGTTCACCCTTGTTGATTCGTATGATTCACAAAATTTGGATTGACTTTTCATATAATTTGCGGTATAATATAAAAAGTGACAAAATTTGATAGAAAAGGAGTCTGATTATGAAGTGCATTCGTAAAATTTGTCTGTTACTTCCGTTTGCAGCTGTTTTCATGGGTATGTTCCTGCTTTCCACGACTGCTTCTGCTTCGGAAGAAACACCATTGACTGCAACATCCGTCACAACACTTACACCTGCAACAGAAACTTCTGAACCCGGATGGAAAGAAGTTGACGGAGGAAGAAAATATTTTCAGACAAATGATGGATACCTCACTGGTGTTATTTCTGTAAATCACATTGTATACGTGATGGATGCAGACGGCTTTCAGCAAACCGGATGGCAAATTGTAGACGGAAATCGTCATTATTATGATCCAACAACAGGAGAAGCAGCCATCGATGTACAAGAAATCGATGGAATGCCTTATCTTTTTGATTATACTGGTATGCAGAAAACAGGCTGGCGGACTATAGATGGTGTGAGACGATATTATTCTCCGGAAACCGGCGAAGTTTTAAGTGGCTGGATCGATTACTGCGATAAGCGTTATTATGCAGATGAAACAAACGGAAAACAGGTTGGAGAATTGATCCTGGATGGAGATCGCTACCTTATGGATGATACCTACGGGTATCAGCAGCTTGGATTCTGTACTTTTTCCGATCAAACCGTTTCTTATTATGATACGGACGGAACACCGGTCTGCGGATGGCTTACTGAAAACGGAAAGACCTATTATTTTGATGAGTCCAGTCAAATGCAAACTGGCCTTCAGAACATTGAAAACAGCACATATTACTTCAATGATTCCGGCATCCGGATGACAGGCTGGCAGACGATTTCCGGGAAAAAGTATTATTTTTCCGCATCTGGCATAATGCTGACAGGGTGGCAGAAAATATCGGATCACAGTTATTACTTCGATTCGAATGGAATGATGCAGACCGGTTTTCTGAAGCAAGGTACATCTACTTATTATCTGAATTCCCAGGGACAAATGGTAAAAAGTTGGCAAACCATTGGCGGAAACAATTATTATTTCGATAGCAATGGCGTCATGCAGACGGGATTTTTAACCCTTGGAACAGGAACCTATTATATGGACAGCAATGGCATCATGCAGACTGGGTGGAAGACCATTGATAAAAAAATGTATTTCTTCCAATCAAATGGTGTAATGCTGGTCAATACAACAAAAGATGGATATCATATCGGTGCTGATGGTGTTGCAGTAAAAGATCCTTATCCGCTGGCAACTGCGGTTTTAAATCGGATCGGACATGACCTGAAGCGTGCTTTCGATTGGGCGGCAAGCTTGAAATACTATGGACATAATGCTTACATGCCTGATACGGCTTCTCCGGGTACAAAATGGTATGCTGACTATGGATTTACGAACTTAAAAGGAAACTGTTATGTCATGGCTGCAACATTCTGTGAAATGGCACGAAATTTAGGCTATGATGCAAAGCAGATTTCCGGACGTGTTCCACTGAGAAGCGGCGGATTAGGACCACATTCTTGGGTCGAAATCGTCATGAACGGTGTTACATATGTTTTTGATCCGGATTTTACAAATGAAACTGGTCGGAATGGATACCAGATCACATATGGTCAGTCCGGCACGTGGCGATATGTCAAGGGTTCTGTTATGGTTGATTGAAGGGAGTATGTAACATGGGAAAGTGGAAACAGAGGTTGGCGGTCATAACCGCTGGAGTGATCGGTATCATGGGTGTTCCAACAAGCGCAATTACCACCAATGGATGCCTACTACATTCTCCTGTACTACACAAAGCATTCTGTGGGAAATGATGTTTCCTGGACAGAACTTCTAAGCTGACAGGCTGACATTGCAAAAGAATTGATATGAAAACAGGTAATTGAGGGTACAACAGCTATTGATATAGTTGTTTTCGCTCAAAAAACAAAATTATGCAAAGGGGAATATTAAAGTGAAACAAAGAAAATTGGTTTTAACATTGACGATTTTGGGCATTGCATCCGTTTTTTTACTGACCGGATGCGCCGACGAAACGAACACAAGCGAAAGTTCCACAGAAACGGCAGCAGAAACAACAGCAGAAACCACTGAAGCAGCAACAGAAACCACTGCAATTGCCACAACAACAGAACCAGAGGAGGTTTTGAAATCAATTGGTGATCCGGCAGAAGGCGATACTGTTTTTGCAGTGCATCTGATAAATGCAACCGGGCAATCCATTACAGGGGTTTCCATCAAAAAAGATTCCCAGGAAAACTTTTCAGACAATCTGCTAGGCGAAAATGATGTTTTTTTGGAAAAAGAGGAACGAGTTCTGTACTATAATACGGCAGATTCTTCGGAGGGAACTGATGACGCAGCGGATGCAACATACACCGTTCTTCTGACATTTGAAGAGGGAACAACAGCAGAACTGCACCAGTTCCCATTCGATGATATGGAATCCGGTCAGATAAAATCAGAGGATTCCGTTGCATTTCTGGTATATACATCCTTGGAGTCCGGCATAGAGATCAGCACCAAAGAAGAAGAACTGGATTTGATAGAAGAAATTGCTGCACAAAAAGAAGCAGAAGAACAACAGCGTGCAGTTGAAGAAGCTGCCGCACAGCAAGATCAGGCAAGCAACTATGAAGCGCCTGTTTATGAAGATGTGCCGGAACAGGTTCCTGAAAATGATGTACCATCTGTAGAAGACGTTCCACAAGAGGATCCAAATGCAGGCTGCCTGGGCGATGAGGGACTATTTTATTGATGGAAAAGCAACAAGAGAAACTGACTTTTTTAACAGAACTGCGTGCACTTGCTTGTATTGCAATTGTATTTTTACATACTTTTTATGCTGCAAGTGCATTTACAACTAATTTTTCAGAACAAATTATAGCTTTAACTGTGCGAAACCTCATGATGTGGGCGGTGCCGTGTTTTGTGATGATTACTGGAACGCTGCTATTGAATGAATCACGGGTCATTACCTACCGCAAGCTATTTCAAAAATATATTTTGCGCATGATTGTCGCATTATTGCTGTTTTCTGTTCTGTTTGAGATTCTGGACACCATTGCAGCAAAGGAACCATTTCGGATATCAACGATTTTCATTGGCTTAAAAAATGCAGCAACCGGAAAAAGTTGGAGGCATCTGTGGTATCTGTATCTGATGATCGGTCTGTACCTTCTTCTTCCATTTTATCGGAAAATTGCAGCGGCACTAAATCGGAAGGATGCCTGTTATCTCATCGGTGTATATTTGGTTTTCCTCTCCATTTCGCCTATGCTGGAAACACTGACTGAGACAAAAACAGCATTCTATATTTGTGTCTACAGCGTTTATCCGCTATATTTATTTCTGGGATACGCATTATATTGCGGTTTACTGCAAATTCCTCGCTGGGTTCAGATAGTCTTTGCAGTGATTGGAACAATTTCAGTTGTTGTTCTGACATTCCTCAGCGAGAAACTACAGCTGAAATCACTTTCTGATTTACTGACAAATTACGCTTTCCCACTCATTGTTCTTCAATCAATTGGCATTTTTGGATTGATGCGTGCAAAAAAAGCAAAAACGCCTCACTGGTTAGAATGGATTTTAGAACAAATTGATTCCTGTTCTTTTGGAATTTACCTTATACACATGGCTTTTCTCAAAGCTGTCTTGGTTTATTTGCAATGGAATCCATATGCACATGGTGGAACAATGATGGTGTTCTTGTTGGCTCTGGCGGTGACGATTCTTTCATTTGGCTGTATTTGGGCTCTGAAGAAGATTCCGGGGCTCAAAAAATTGCTGTAGGAAATGTTTCATCATCCCCAGTGGTTTTTTCTTCGACAATTCAGATTCAGGAACATCCTCAGACTATTGCCGACTTTATGTAAATGCGTTTGTAAGCCAAGTTCTCATTCATTAACAGACAAGCTGGAGCGACTTCAATTTCAGTCATGCTTTTATCCAAAAGTTGACGGGAGCAGGAAGAATGTTAATCATGAACATCTGTTCAATTATATCACAGAATTGTACACTCTAAAAAAGATGCCATTTCCTCGATTGATGAAATGCTAAATGTATACCTGTCTAAATTCAACTTACCTTACAAGTTTTGAGGGTTCGTTATCAGCGTATTATTTGAAAAAAGGAAAAAGAGCCTATAAACATCGACTTTACGAGGTTTACAGGCTCTTTTTATATAATTTGGAAGGTTTGTTATTCACGTACAAAACGACATTTTGATTCGTTATTATTTTCACGCTGATTTTCTCAAAATATCAAACGTTTTCGGTACTTTTGCACATTCACCGAAAGTCGGACTAAGTGAGCAAAAATTACATTTTACATTCGGGATTACACTTACAGAACCAGCGGCTTTGGTTTATTCCTGACTATACGGAAGCTCGATCAGCATCCGTACTAGAAACTTTTGCAATACCATTGCATCACTCCCGTCAACTATAGCATCCACATTACAATCTGCGTTGCGCCTGCCATAATAATCCAGCTTGACGCTCCCTGTCACGTATTTGAACAAGTAAACCAGATCATCTAATGCAATGCCGCTGTCCTGATTTACATCCCCATACAACAAGGGCACGTCTCGTTCCAGCACAGTAATTTCGCATGAAATTGCTTTACCGCCGACAACAGCATATATCGTTGTAATACCAGGTTTCTTTCCCAGAATCCATGAAATAGCACCCAGGGTATCCTCTACGACCGCAACAGACTGATCCGCAGAAATCCAAGCGATCTGATCGTCAGAAGAAGTATTGAACAGATCCAACTCGTACAGTTCATCTACATAGATAGTCTCATTAGAATTGAGGAACACCGGCTGTAACTTTGCCTTGGTGGTAGTCTGTGTCTGTGCAGTGCTCATTGTCGTCTGTGTGTCAGACGAAATATCAGTGTCTTCTGAAATAGAAGCAGTGGTTTCGCTGACTTCTGTAGTAGTTTCCGGCGGCTGTGTTGTAGTAACCGGCGGTTCCGTCATACGAGGTGCATTTTCATCTACAATAATGGTAAGGCCATTGGCAGAAGCCGGAAAATGCGTTTTAGATTCCTTACCAGATAGAAATGTCTTGTATGTATCCGTGGGGAAATCCACTGTATACATGCCGTCCGGTGTTCCCTGCTTTAAAGTAATATCAAATGTCACCAAAGGGAATTCATCAGAAGATTCGCCGAAAAAGCTGGTGGCCGAAGAACCGCTGTACATCCAGAGGAAATAATCCGACATACCGGGAACAACTTCTCCCTCTGGAAGAGTCGGATCATATGCTGGCAGATAGCCGATAGCAGTATCTGTTTCATAGGTGTCCTGCCGCACATAGCTGTACTCGTAATAGGCAGAACCATCATTGTTATACTTGACATCGCACAGGCATTCCTGCTGCTTCATGCGGCCTTTGGAATTGTCCGCAACATCGGCTTCCATATCCGCATAAGTTTCGTAATAAGAGAAGGAAAACTTCACCTGATTCTTGCCTGCTTGATAAATCTCAGCACCAAAGACAGGGTCATAGGCACGTTCCGTCGTAGTAACACTGATGGGGCGGCTCAGTTCCCTAAGACCGTACTTTTTACTCTCTACCACATTGAGCAGACAATATGACTCATAGCGGGAAAGATATGTTCCGCCGCTATAGGGAATGCTGCGCTGTTCCTGGGTCGCCGTAAGATCCAGAATGTTGCTGAATGAAATATATGACGGATCACTCGCCGCCCAATTTGCCGAGGCGATCTCAATATAATCCTCCTCACTCCACTGTTCCGATGAAATATATACGCCCACTGTGATCGTCACATCTCGTTCTGCTGTATCCAGCGAAGAGATCGACACAACTTCCTTTTTGGTATCCGCAGTCAGGATCGACATTTCATAGTTGTCCGATGCCGGATTATCTGCATATGCCGCATTCATCGGAAGAGATACCGCTGTTATAACGACAGCCAGCACAACGCCCGTAAATTTTGTCATTTGTTTTTTCATAAAAACAACCTCTTTTCCCAGTTCAGAGATCTTCTTTCTCTGTCTGTTCCGCACCCACCATCATTTCACGCCAACTCATACCAAAAAGGAACCAGAACATGGGAGCATGATAGATCAGGCTATCACTTAATACTGCTGTCAGGCAATATGTCAGAACGGAAAAAAATAGACCAGCACGAAACGCATTCCATTTTGACCCTCTCGAAAATGTCTTACGGAATCCGCAGACTGTGTACAAAACAAGCATTCCCAGTATCATGACTAGGGACAAGATTCCTGTATCCTGAGCAATTTGCAGATACCAGCTGTGAGGCTTGTTGTACAAAACATAAGTACCGAAAATATTCAGAAGTGCCGGAAGATCTTCCTGATTCAGATAGAAGATCGTAGTCGCTGCACCATGTCCCACGAACCAGCAATCTTTCAGAGCAGAAATCGTATTCGCCCACACAAAGACACGTCCGTTAAGGTAAGGATAACATTTCTGAAGCGTTTTCGACTCGCTGACCTTTGGCACATCTGCCAGAATACCGCCGCCGATACTGATCACATGCCAGCCATCTGGTTCACGTACAGTCTCCACCGGCGTTGCATAGCCCAGCTGAAATTGCAGCCGATCCGTCAGGATCTGCACCTGACAGTGTTCCAACTCCGGTTCTGCAAAACTGCACATGCCATCTATGCTCATCTGAGGTGCTACAGTGATTCCATTACAGGTAAACGTCAGGGTTTCTGTCGAAAGCAGTTCCCCGGAGGCCTCCACAGTAAATACGGTATCTGCATTCTCAAGGATAATCGTATTCCCATCCAGATCAAGAGAAAGCAGCTGAAAGGTATCTTCCTGTTCCATACCGATCATGGTATGCCGCAGCTTTTCCGTCAGCGTATCGCCGCTTCTTGTACCAACAAATCCACATCCACCGGCGATCACTGTGGCAATGATCACACCACAGAAGCTGAGTTTTGCCATGCGTTTCCAACTGCTATGAAATGCCCAGACAACAAGCAGTACCAGCGTCATGCCGAATCCCAGCAAAATGGCATTTATGACCTTTGTCAGCAGCAGCGCTGCCCCCAGAAGTACCGCCGCCATAATCTGCACCACCATCCGCTTCATAGATGCCTCACGGGAAATCATAGAAACCGTCAACGGCAACAGCATGGCGCAATACATGCCCATATAGTCCGCATTACCGAAGGTCAGTACAACAGTTTCCGCTATACCCACAGTCCCCCCCAGGTTACCCAGGAGCTGCACCAGATAATTGTTATAATAGCAGATACCGCTCTGTTCCAGCAGTGCCAGAATACCGATGACTATGGCAAGACCGGTCAGACAGTTTTTTACAAACTGCACCACTTCTTCCCGATCGATCCAGTACCATGCCGCCGCAAAGATCACCGCATAACCCACCAAGGCAAAATAGCCCTCATACAACATATAGATGCCGAGCCATGTTTCAGAGCGATACTCTGACAGAAGCGACGACAGCAGACCCAGCAGCAGATAAATTCCCAGAAAGAGAAACATTACCGCTGTGATCCTTGTCACAGGCAAAGCTCGTTTTGGACGCATAGTCAGTTGTTCATAGCAGAACCAGATAACTGCCGCTGCCGCAATGATCAGTAAACCGATCTCTCGAAAAAGCTGTTCAAAGTCACTGGTTGTGCCTGCACTGAGGTAATACGCACTACGCACCGCATCCGAAACGGAAACCTCTATGCGTCTTGTCAGAAACGGCAATAAGCAGACGCAGAATATCAAAATTTTTCCAGGAAGCGTCAGCTTCCAGGGCGAAACGGACACCCTGACGGGTGTTCTTCCCTGTTTCTTTTCCATACACATACACCTTTCCACTTGTCATAAATTGATTCACATTGCTCCAGCTAATATTATAATGGAAAACAACGGAAAAGTCAATGTATTTTTATCCGCATTTCAAACAGATACTGCGGAGACCTAAATCTTTTATACTATAAATATAGTATAACACACGAGCATTGAATATATCTTAAAATTTTCCTATGCCTTTTAAAATTTTCTGTGCACTTTGACAAAAAACGATTGAAAACTATAAAAATGGATGTCAACAGCATATTGTAAAGTAACGTTCTGTTTCTGTGCAAACCTGCATAGGATAGAAAAGAACAAGAAAAAGCCTGTAATATCATGAGGGAGGCAGAGCTATGTATCACAGCTGGAATATCCGCCGATTTCTCCGCTATACCGCATTTGATCTGGCATTGATCTTGGCAGCGCTCCTGTTGACACATGCCGGCAAGCAGCATTTTGCAGCCGTAGACAGCACCGGCGGCGTGACACTTCCCATACTGATGTATCACAGCGTCACAGATATGCCAGAGACAGATTATTGTATCTCGCCAGAAACATTCCGCCAAGACCTGCAATATCTTCACGAACATGGCTATAAAACCGTTTCCGCAGCAGAACTCATCGCTTATACTGAAGGAAATGGTTCTATGCCATCAAAGCCCATCATGCTAACTTTTGATGATGGCTTTTACAACAATATGAGTATCGCTCTGCCCATACTAGAAGAATACGATATGTGTGCTGTGATTTCCATTGTGGGAGTGTTCACCGATGTGTATGCACCGGATGCACCCCACAACGATGTATACTCCTACCTAACCTGGGATGATCTGCGTCAATTACAAGAATCCGAACACATTGAACTAGGCAGCCATACATATGATATGCATTCCAATGACCAGCGAAAGGGCTGCGCAAAGCTGGAATGGGAGTCCGAGGAAACATACCATTCCATTTTATATGGGGATGTTTCCCTGTTACAGTCCCGCTTTCAGGAGGAACTACAGATGCAGCCCATGATCTTCGCCTATCCGTATGGGTTTATCAGTAAAGAAAGCAAGCCGGTACTGAAAGAGTGCGGATTTCGCATTACGTTAACCTGTCTGGAAAAGCCGAATTTCATCACACGAGATCCATCCTGTCTGTACGGGCTCAGCCGCTACAACCGTCCAGGAAATTGCAGCACAGAACAGTATATGTCACGTGCTATATCCGAAAGCAACAGATAATATGAATTCCATAACAGGAGATGATACATATGCGCAGACGTCACAGACGTCGAAAATGGACATTGGTCTGCTTTTTCGCAGCCATGGCAATCCTCCCGGTGACAGCTGTGTTACAGCGCAGCAGCAGCGAGGTACATTCTTCCGCTGCCTTTCAATCGGAATCCATCCACGCCAACACAGACCCCTGGTATGACCAAGAGGATACAGTCACATGGAATGTAGCATCTGACGGGTTTGGCTGGGAGGAAGAAACTGCACCTTCCGACATAGAAACTGCCAATGTATCTATATCGCCCTCTGCCGAGCCTGGCGATAAGCCCTATCCCACCAGTTGGAATCTCAGCGCAGACACCACAGTCAAACGCACCTCCTACGGTATCTATTCCGGCACACGCTTTTTCAGTCTTTTTACAGCCGGACAGGTACAGAATAAAACCAGCATCTCCAACAATGAATTGATTTCTGAAAGCACAAAAGCGCCGTCCTTTACCATTGAAACAAATGGTGAACCCCAGGTACTGATCATGCACACCCATACTACAGAATCCTTTGAGCCATATGTTCGCTCCAACTATGATCCAAATTTCAACTACCGCACCACTGACCCAGCGTATAATATGGTATCTGTGGGAGATGCTATTACAGAACAGCTGGAGGCAGTTGGTATCACCGCCATTCACGACACGACTATCCATGATTACCCATCTTATAACGGTTCCTACGAACGAAGCGCAGAAACAGTCAAGAAGATCCTGGAAGAGCATCCCACGATCTGCGTGGTGCTGGATATCCACCGGGATGCCATCCAGGACGGTAATACACTGGCACAGCCTGTAGTGGAAATCGACGGAAAGGAATCTGCACAGGTCATGATCATCTCCGGTTGTGACGACGGGACAATGGATATGCCCAAATATCTGGAGAATTTTCACTTCGCCTGTCAGCTTCAGAGTAGTATGGAGGGCATGTATCCAGGACTGACACGTCCGATTCTCTTTGACTATCGCAAGTACAACCAGGATCTGACCACTGGAAGCCTCCTGCTGGAAATTGGCACTCACGGAAATACACTGGAACAAGCCCAATACGCTGGAGAACTTGTAGGAAAAGCTCTAGCGCAGGCGCTGTTAAAGCTGCAAAAATAGACAAAAAAGCTGTTGCAAGAACAGCAAAAATCCAATTAACGGAGCGATGTCCGCATCACACCGTTTTTCTGTTTCATTTTGACTGATTGCAGCAATCCCTATCAAAAGAAAGGACACATTTCATGAAGGCCCAAACGAAAAAAAACTGGAAATATCTCTGCATTTCGGTTTTATTGTATTTATTGCTGTGTGGATTTCTCTGGGGTTTTTTGCTGGTAAGCACACGCTCTTACAACCGACTTTCCCATGAACAGGTAGTCATGGCACAGTTGTCCATGCAGCCAG
Source organism: Ruminococcus sp. (assembly GCF_019417665.1). GTDB lineage: Bacteria > Bacillota > Clostridia > Oscillospirales > Ruminococcaceae > Ruminococcus_C. Next base: position 40,508 of record NZ_DXUU01000017.1, on the reverse strand, counting down.
ACAATACCGTTTCGCTCTCCCTGGCAGATACATCGCTCGAATGGGAACTTCCGGAATGGAACGAAGACCTGTATCTCTGGGTCAGCACACTGCCGGGCATTGCCGGAAACTGCGCCATCAGTTTGTGGCAGCTATTGTTTTCAAGCTAAACCACTGTATCCAGACGACGCAGAAACAGGTTCTGCTCACGCATGGCATAAAAGCAATTCAACTCACCACGATAAACCAGCATGGCGTTGGGAATATATCGCAGATCGTCTGGCGTATAAAGCGAAGGTTGTTTTTCTAGTTCCACACCGGTATGCTGAAGCAGTCTGGCTACAAATTCAGCACAATGCAGCTTATTATGTCTTGTCCAGCGAATATGCAGAAATGTGGTACACAAACCCAACAGATTATAGGAGTACCTGGAACGATAAAACTTGAAGTGCTCTAAATATTGCAAAAACTCTTGTTTTGAATCAGAGGAGACCGGAATGGCATAGATCTCGCAGGGAATCATCAAAAACCTTCCGAATGTCCCCTCTCCAATAATTTCTCGATTGAATGTCGCTGGCAAAGGAAATCGACGATAGGTACGGCAGAAACTGTAGATCTCTTCTAATGTCAGATCCACGGCAACCGAAGCATGGTTGTATGGCTTTTTTGTGAAATTTTTAATAAATCGAGCAACATTTGTACCGGTCTGGCTTAGAATTACGAACAAATATTCTTGCATTTTTTTCACCTCTGAAAATTTTTTTCGAATTTCCTGATTTATTATAGCACAACCCCTTGCATTTTTCAAGAGGATATGCTATAATAATATAGTCATCAGGTGATTTTCCAAAAAATCAGCGTCTCACATGAATGTATCAAGTTTTTTGTGCAGTTTTCATCTGATATCAAATATGCGCCTGTAGCTCAGCTGGATAGAGTGTCAGACTCCGACTCTGAAGGTCGTGCGTTCGAATCGCATCAGGCGTACCATATTCGTGGATCAAAAAAGATGTTCCACTTCAAAACCGCATCATTATGCGGTTTTTTCATTTAAAGTCGATTTTATTGGTATTTCATAACAGATAGCACAACAATTTTGAACGGCGAGGAGCTTATTAACAGATATTTTTCAAAGAAGAACCACCTGAGAGATAATTTTGATCCCTCAGGTGGTTTTTTGTGACATATCATCATTGGAACGAGATTTCGACATACTTACATTACACAATAATTTGTCACATATCTAAAGCGCACAGTTGGAACATTACTGACGCCTTATGAACAATTTATGGAATGCTCAGGTTGTTTCTTCTGCAATTCCCCAGTTATCTATATCCTTAGCCGTACCAGGAAGTTCCACAGCTTTTACTGTTTCATTCGTGGACTTTTTGAAAGTTCCGGTGGCTTTATCCACTGTAATGCTGGTTTTCTGGATCACAATACCATCATTGATGCCCCAGTCACCTGCAATTACGTAGCCAACACTATAGAAACTCAATGTGATCTGTTCCTCTGTTTCTGTACAGAATGATTTCAGATTATAGCTAATCCCCCGTATGGACAGAAACTCCAGAAGATTTTCTTCATTCAGCGCAAAGTGCAGCTGTCCAGTAGTCATATCATAGTAGTTCTTGTTATAGATGATGACATAATAGGGCTTATTCAGCACCTTCGGATTGCTGTAATAGGAACGATAGATCCAGAAATTTTCATCGGAATAAACCTTTTCGCAGCCTTGAAAGGAATAGCTATCATTTTCTGGAACGAAGAATTCCTGCGCAAAAGCCTCCGCTTCCTCGTCTGTTTCCGCAGAAGCATACAAAAAGTTTCCATCATCAGTACGATAGCGATATGCCACAAAGTCCGAACCATTGGGGTCAAATCCCTCCGGGAATGGATAGCTGTATGTTGTATTTTGCAGTTTCCCTGCCTCCAGCATATCGTAAAGCGCCGTCACCTCACCATCCGTAAGACTGAGGATATCCTCTTCTGTCAGACTGTTCACATCAATTTCAGCTGGCACGGTCTTTTCCAGCAATGCCGCTTTCAACAGAGCAAGGTCAAAGCCATTGATGGTTTTATCATCATTCATATCTGCGGCTCTCCACTTTGGCAGTTTGCCAGTCCCAAGCAGCCATTTTTGCAGCGTTACCACATCGGCAGTGGTAAGCTCACCGTCGTCGTTTACATCGCCCAAAGTGAAACCAACTTCGATTTCCTCATCTGTAGCAAGCTCGATCAGAATCTGTTCCTGCCCGTTTAAAGACCATCTCGTCTGATTCACCATAATATTGTAGTTATCTGGCATGGAGACAATTTCAATGTAGTACTTCTCGGGAATAAGCTCCGAATTGAAATAATCAACCATATATTCCGGTTCATCACTGCTATTCCAAGTCAGAAGCGGTGGAATACACTCATCATCAGTAGTAAGACCACCCGCAGAACCGCTGAATAGACCCAGTGTCACATCCGGCATATTTTCTCCGGTGTAATAGTCCACCGCTCTGACACGTGTGGTCAGCCCGGTTTCTGTAATATCCGTAATGTCCGAAACCGTCGGATACACCAAAAATGTTTTTTCAATGTTTTCAATCGGTTCTTCTTCCCAATCCCGTTGCTGCCGCCAAGCAACTTTCAGATAGCCGGTGGCTGTCGGTTTCAGCACCTGAACAACATAGACAGTTCCTCCGGCAGGCGGCACATACCCTTCATCAATATCATACATCATCGACTCATCATATCTCTGGGAAATCGTATTCTCGTACACCATTTCATAGCCTACAGAACAAAGTGCCGTATCCAGAAATACCTGATAGCCGCCGTCCATACAACAGCTTTTGCAGTAGATCACATAGCCATTCTCCACGGAAATACCGCCGGTTTTTGCTTCAAACGATACCGCTTCTTCAATGCTGTCAGGAACGAAAGCAAACAAATCTGTCTCCGTGATCTGAAGCTGGTCATCTACGGAAAAGGTAAAATGGTAAACCTCCTTGGCATAGGTGCCAACAGGTTCATTCTGCATGATTGAAGTATCCTCTGTCCAGGTGAAGTCCAGCGTACCGGCAGATTTCACCTGGAATATCATCACACTATGGTGCCAGCCGTCTGCCATACCATAGACTTTATAGGATTCCTCCGACATGATCTCAAACGCCGCAGTAGAATTTTCAGACAAAAAGCTGTTCTCTACGCCAGGAAATTCTGTAAAATCTCCGCAGAAGCAGATATATTCTCCCTGCACGTAGATATTGCCGTAATTGTTCAGAAAATCCACTGTTTCCTCATAAGTATCCGGCACGTCAAAAGGAATTGCTTCACTTTCCGACTCTGCCGCAAGAACGGGAAATTGTACTGCACTTGTCAATAGTGCAAAGATTGTCAGTACTGCAATTGTTTTTTTCATATGGGGTTCTCCTTTCTGCATTGCCATTGGTGATGAAGTTTATTTATCCATATTGTTTAATCTGTCGTGCTATCCAACAGCAAATTCCGCATCACACAAAGGTCAAACGCATTTAATTTGTCGTCTTCGTATAAATCCACCGTCTTCCAATTGGTAAGCGTCGTATCTGGTACAGCTAACAACCATTTTTGAAAAAGTATCACATCAGATATGTTAAAAACACCATCATCATTGCAATCTCCAGGCAAAAAACTAGTAGAGATAGTTGTTGCTTCGGTTGCAGCTGTAGTAGTAGTGGTTGTTGTGACTTCTGTATCAGTCGATGTGACAGTATTCGTTGAAGTTGTTGTGTTGGTTGCGGTAGTAGTTGTCTCTGTTTTTTCTGTGGTGACAGCAGCGGTCGTTGTTGTTTCAGGCTGGAGTGGGTCAGTAAATGGGTCAGTAATAGAAACGCACCCCAATGCACCACATGAATGTTTGAATGCATACATCTTTCCTGTGAAGTTGATAGAATCAGGGAAAATCAGGCTATACGGATATTCTTCCGTTCCATGCTCGGCAAGACTAATCAAAAGTTCATAAATCATAGAATTTTTTTCTTCAAAGCTTGATGATGTGTAGCTTTCTGACGCAATCAAAGCATCGATCATTTCATTAACAGCAGCCATTTCTGAAATTTGAAGTGTTGTAATCCTTTTTACAATCTTTATAGTGATTGTTTTAGATTTAACACCGTCTTCCGTAATCGCATAAAACGATAAGACTTTCGGATCTTCATAAGTTGCACCGCTTGTATCTAGTTCAATTTTGGCGGAGTATACTCCGTCATGTGGGAGGTCGTCACCGCTTACGGAAAATTTTCCATCGTCAAGCATTGTATACTCTGTCAAATCGTCAGCGTTGACAAGGGTAACACTCTCACCCTCGTAGTCAGTTTCTGCGTAGAAGTATGTTGTTGTATCCTCATCATCAAGGTAATGTGTTGAACTGCAGGTTAAGTTTAATTCATATTCATAATCACTGGAATTCGCCGAAGCAAAAATGGGAAAGGAAGATATTAGAACAAGATTTCCCATTGCAACGCTGAGTAATCCCCGACAATATTTTTTGACCTTTTTATGTTTACTCAAATTTATCGTCCTTTCTGAATCATAACGATTTTTTAAGTTATTTGTTATTCACGAATAGGATGTGGTGCAAAGATACGAAACAGGCTCTCAGCGCCGCAAATATTCCACAAGTTCCTCTTCTTGAAACGTATTAGAGCGATACAGCACATTGACAAAGCTACTGCCGTTCCATTGATACCGGGATACATCCGCATTGCTTACATACTGATATGCGCCTGCCGGAACAGCGCTGAAACCCTCCTGCAAAAAATACAGACAAGTTTCGCCCAGTGCTGAGGAAGTTTCCTGCATATACGGATCAAAACAGGTCATATTCTGAATCTCCTCATCAGTTATCGGAAACATAGAAGACAATTCTGGATACAGTGCCAGATATTCTGATAGTGGAATATAGCCGCCCTTTTCATAGACAGATATCTTATCTCCCTGCCGCAGTGTCCCATCATAAACATCCGTGATCACAAGATCCACCTGCGTCCAGAGTTCGTTCCCGATCCGAGTATAAGTCAGTCCGATTACTGTTCCAGAGACGATCTGATCCGAACAATCTGCTTGAATCATCCATGGGGAAATTGGTTTCACATCATCCGACGGCCCTACCGGCTCACTTTTTATATTTATAATGGTATCTGTTTTCTCATAGCGATATGCCGGTGTCACACGATAATCTGCAGTCACTTCTGTTTCTTCATCGCCGGTAGGGGGAACAGTTGTTGCACCATTGTTTACCTCATTTGAGGGCGGTGCCTGACCGCCGGACGAAACCATTGTAGTAACTGTACTGGATGCTGTCGTCTGCGTCGATGCAGGCTTTGCTGTCGTTGTTGCAGCCGCAGTTGTTTTGGTTGTCCGCTTTGTCGTAGTCGTTGCCTGGGATGTCCGGGTAGTTTCTTTGGTTTCTTTTCTTGTCATAGCAGTAGCTTTCGTGGTTTTCTGGTTCTGTGTCTTTCGGATAACAATCGTTGTCGCCTGCTGTTGACTGTTCTGACGTATTTCGGTAGTATGTACTATTGTTTCGCTTTGCGGAACAACGGGCAGATCTGTTGTTGCGGAAACGACAGCTTCTGTTGTTGTTTCATCCACAGCAGAGAAAGTTTCCTGCGTATCCGCAGAGGAAGTCTGTTCTTCCACCTCACTAGACATATCAGTCTCACCGACAGAATCCTCAATATCCGCTATGGGAATGCTGCCGCTGCCATTTCTATAATTCTGATAAATACCATATCCTCCAGCCATAACGATTACGACTGTGCACAAAGCTGCTGCCTGACAAACTATTGCCCTATGTTCCAGGATCAGAAAAAACAGCGATTTTTTTTTCGTTTTTTCTTCCAGATTCCGAAAAAAAGCATCTTCACGGGTCGGATTCGGAAAATCATAGGCTTTGTTCAGATTTTTCAGTGCTCGTCTGAATTTTCGGCGCATTCCAACCCCTCCTTTTCAAATTCATGCCGCATTTTTACAAGGATCTTCTTGATCCTACGGTTCATTGCGAACCAAGATATGTGATATATTTTACTGATATCCGCAACAGATATCTTATTGATGTACCGCAGCATAATAATTTCCCGTTCTTCCTCCGGCAGAGCCTCCATAATGCTGCGAAGCGTGAGGCTATCGGTCAATTCTGTCTCCAGATCCGACTCGTCCGGAAGCTCCTCCGACAGTTCCTCCGGGAATGTCTTACGGTATTCGTCAATGCACAGATTCCGTGCAATGGTGTATAAATACTGCAATTCGCAGCCATTTTCCTGATATTCCGGGTGCTCCAGGAATCGAAGGAAGGTCTCCTGGGTCAGATCCTCGGCAGTTTCACTATTCGGAATGCGAAAATAGCAGTATTGAAATATTTTTTTGTATTGTTCTTTTAGATCCATGGATTCCCCGATTACCTCCCTTCATAGTGTTAGACGGATGAAAAGGAAAAAATTGCGGTTTTTATTGTAAATATTTTTTGAATATCCGGGGCTGTTTTTCTTTATTTTAGCATAATCTCCGGAAAAATACAATAGAAAATGAAAACTTTACGATTTTTCTGTAAAATGTAATCTGCAAAACTTTATCGGTAAATATTATTTGCCCTAAATTGGATCAGCAGGCTGCCTTTCTGGCACATATAAAGAAGTAGTTCGGATTGAACCAAATCCTCCTCACGTGCATATACTATGTCATACTGAAATCATTTTGGAGGGACATATGCACACAGAGAATTATGTCATGCAGTCTCTGGAACTGCACTTATTTTTCGGACGTATCATGAAAGAACACTCCCTGTTTCTCCGGGCAGGGTTTACCCCGGCCGGTGCGGCATTTTCCAAACAGGCAGAGATGTACCAGCGAGAATTTGAAAACCTACTCCGGCAGGCGCTCCAGCTCACCAGCGGTCTTATCAGTTGCGATGTGCTGGATTCCGGCGAGCTTGTCACCGAATACACAACCCTGGCAGAACAGCAGACCCAGCGTTTTACCGGAATTCCCATCCGCCAAGACATTACCCAGCAGGAACTGGCTCTGACCTGCGACAATTGCCGAAGACAGTGCGGCATGGAGAAAGAATGCCAGGTGCAGCGGCTAAACCGACATGCTCTGAAACTTCTGGATAGACTCATCGGACTAAAAGAACGCATTCTGGAGCGTGTTCTCCGCTGTCATATGTTTACCATGAACTATCCCCTGCTACTGGAACATATTATCCGTGAAGCAAAGCTGTACAGAAATTATGTACAGACTCTGGAACAGGACGGCGAACTGCCCTGCCAGTCTATGAAAGAGATCGAATGCTTCTGGAATCAGATCATGATGGAACACGCCATGTTTATCCGGGGACTTCTGGATCCGTCTGAAACGGAACTGTTCGATACAGCCGACGGATTCGCCAAAGAATTTGCCGGACTGCTGAAGAGCTGCCGCAATGCCCACAATCAGACATTAACGTCAGATTCGCTGGAAAAAGCCATTCGCTTACAGGATTTTAAATCCGCTGGCACAGAAAGAATCATACAGTGCAAGATCCGCTCTGTTATCTTGCCTCTTCTGGCAGACCATGTGCTGCGTGAGGCAAATCATTATATCCGCCTGCTGAAATATTAATCTGATTTTTGAAAAAGGGACTGTTGCAAGCAGTCAAAATCCAACAGAAAAACGGTGCGATGCCCAAATCGACCCGTGAATCAGGATTTTTCTGCCCCTGCAACAGCCCCTTTTGTTCTCCGAGTTTCTCATAGCCATATCAGGATGTCAGATCCTCCACCAACTGCCGCAGCTCTGTTTCCGTTGCCGCCGGGATTCCTTCCTCCAGCTGTTCCCGGTCATAGTCTGACAGCAGATTCAACGGCATGTCCAGTCGCTGATAGGGCACACTGTTCCCCATCCGGAACAGCCCGATCTGTCCGTCAGCGATTTTCAGCAGATATCCTGGTTCTGTCGTTGTCTCCTCCGTGGTTACCCCTTGAGCAGCACTGCGCTCCTGCCGCATACTCACTGTCAGCGACCCGGCAACGATCACCAGAGAGATAGTGATGGCGGTGAGTATCATCCATGCGATCTTTCGTTTTTCCATAAAACGCCTTCCTTTCTTTCTATAAGTACCAGAAATATTCTTGCCAGAATTCGTAAGTTTATACATTCTGCATATTTTTCGAAGAAAATCTGCTGCACCTCTTAACATCCGCAAAAAAATGTGTTATAATAGTTGTGTATTGATTTTCGCTTCTTTTGCAGCATTGTTTCGCTGCATTTGTATCACTTTCCTGCACGGCATTTTGTGCAGATACTTCGAAAGGATCCATGATTATGGAAAATAACAAAAAGAAAAAAGCCAACAACTCCGAGGCAAATTCCAAGCGGACAGCAAAGGCACGCTCTGGTGCACCCCAACGGCAATATTACGGCCCCACCGGTACCCCGGAATATCCCTATCACAGTCCGGAACTGGACGAGCCGACTGTAAAGATCAAGCGATTTCCCATTCTGCGGCAGACGCTCTCCATTCTCGGTTCTACCCTGGCAGCGCTGTTTTTGATCCTCATCATTACATGTACAATTGTTACCACCGCCCTTGTGGTCTATGTCATGAATTTCCGGGATGATGTTTCAAATGTTACCATTGAAGAAATGGAATTGTCCTATAACACCAATATCTATGCCCAGGATGAATCCGGCGAGTGGGTAGAGATCTATGAAGTCAGCAATGCCTCTCAGCGTATCCCCATCAACATCGACAATATCTCCCAGCATGTCCGGGACGCTTTTGTCTGTGCTGAAGATGAACGTTTCTACACCCACGATGGTGTCGATTATAAGCGTACCCTTTCTGCATTTGTCAATATGTTTGTTCATATTTATGATACCAACCAGGGCGGTTCGACCATTACACAACAGCTCATCAAAAATATTACTGGCGACAGCGAACAGTCTCCTTCCCGTAAGATCCGTGAGATCTTCCGTGCTATGGAGCTGGAGCGTGCTTATTCCAAGGACAAGATCCTGGAGACATATCTGAATTATATCGGTTTCGGCGGCACTTCCAACGGTATTGAGCACGCTGCACAGAAATATTTCGGCAAGAGCGCCGCAGATCTGGATGTGGCAGAAGCAGCATGCCTGGCAGCAATTCCTAAAAGCCCGGAAACGCTCAACCCCTTTGCTGGGTATACCGATGATGTCACGGGCGAATGGGTCAACACCGGGCGTGCGAAGAACAAGGAACGTCAGGAATATGTTCTGTGGCAGATGTATGACAATGGTGCCCTGACCTATGACGAGTACCAGGCGGCACTGCATGAAAAACTGATTTTTACAGATTCCGAAGAATACAAGTCGGCACATCCAGAGATAGAAAAGGAAGAAGAAAAAGATACAAATAATACAACATCATGGATTATTGATGCTGCCATGTATGAAGTGGCTGATTATCTCAGTGATAAATTTAACCTGACTACAGAGCAGGCAATTACCCGTATTAATCACGGCGGCTATCAGATCTATACGACAGTCAATCTGGATATGCAGAAATATGTAGAAGACAAATATTTGGATCTGAACAATTTAGTGGAAAAAGATCGGGTCGCAAAGTGGCAGGATACAAATGGTGACGGTGAATATACTACTGAAGAAATCGTCTACCCCGAATCTGCGTTTATTGCCATGAATTACAAGGGAGAAATCCTTTCAGTGGCTGGTGCTACCGGTGAAAAGACCGTACCCCTTTGCTGGAACTACGCCACTATGGAACCACGTCAACCGGGTTCAACAATCAAGCCTCTGACCACCTATGGACTGGCACTGGAAAACGATCTGATCCACTGGGGCTCTATTTATAAGGATGAACCGATTGAAGTGGAAGGCAAGAAATGGCCTACAAACTACAGTGAAGACAGTTCCGCCATGTCCATCAGCCATAAGGATCTGAAGATCTATGAGGCACTGGAAAAATCCTACAACACCGTTCCGGCACAGCTATGCGATGCATTAACTCCTCAGAAAGTATTTGAATTTGCAACAACACGTATAGGCCTTGATCTCTGTGAGGACTCCGGCGACGGACATACCGATATTGCATATTCTCCGCTGACCGTTGGTGCATTGACCTATGGTCTGACACTGAAAAATCTCGTAAACGGCTATATCCCCTATGGCAACGGTGGTACCCAGTATGAAGCACATCTGGTCAGCAAGGTTGTCCAGGGGGCAGGCGATGTGATCTATGAAAACGACGGTACTCCCCACGAGGCGGTTAGCAGCGAGACGGCGTATGTCATGAACAAACTACTCCAAGACGTTGTCAATAACGGTACTGGTCAGAAAGCAAAACTGGAAAACAAACATGTAGCAGGTAAAACCGGTACTACCCAGGACTGGAACGACATGACCTTTGTGGGACTCACAGAGGATTTTGTCAGCGGTGTATGGCTCGGCTATACAGAACGTTCTGAAATCGAGGACCACAAGATCAAGTCCGCAGAGATCTGGTACAATATCATCGGCGAGTATGCAAACAGTCTGGACACTGACGCAGAATATCCCACAAACAGCAATGTAATTGAAGGAAAAGTCTGCACAAAATCCGGTAAGATTGCAGGACCTAATTGCAGTTCCACCACTACCGGCTACTGGAAATCCAGCAATGCACCGGTTTGTGATGAATGCAAGAAGTCCTATACCACCAAGTCAAAAAATGAAAACAGCGGTTCCGCCACAGAAACCACCGCTGCGCATGCTCAAGAAAACAATGCAGCCACAACTGCACCAGCTGCGCAGGAAACAGCCCCGGCGCAATAAGTATTTTATGGACAAACGATGAAAAACAAGACCGCTGATTCTTTCGGCGGTTTTGTACTAAATGATAAGGATGTGTAAATCATGCAGGAAACTTATTTACTCTGCTGCCCGTGTCACTTCGGGTTGGAGCGTACATTGCGGTTTGAAATTTCAAAAATCGGCGGTACAGATATTACAGCACAGGACGGAAGAGTTCTGTTCCGGGGAGATGCTTCCGTTATTGCCAAAGCGAATCTCTGTCTTTCCACAGCGGAACGTGTCCTGATCCAGCTTGGACAGTTTAAAGCATATACCTTCGAAGAACTGTTCCAAGGTGTGAAGTCACTGCCGCTGGAACAGTGGATCGGCAAGAACGACGCATTCCCAGTAAAAGGACATGCACTGAATTCCAAACTGCACAGCGTGCCAGACTGCCAGTCTATCATTAAAAAAGCCGCTGTGGAGCGGCTAAAATCTGTCTACCACATCAGTTGGTTTACAGAATCCGGCACAGCGCATCCCATCCAATTTTCCATTCGCAAGGACATTGCTACGATCTATCTGGACACCTCCGGAATCGGTCTGCACAAGCGCGGATACCGGAAAAATGCCAACGCTGCTCCCATCAAGGAGACCCTTGCCGCCGGCATTGTGGATCTGGCACGGGTACATTCCGACAGCGTGGTTTGCGATCCCTTCTGCGGAAGCGGCACTATTTTAATCGAAGCTGCATTCAAGGCAATGCGTATGGCACCGGGACTGAACCGCCGTTTCCTGGCAGAAAAATGGGATCAGATCCCACAGAGCATCTGGCGGGAAGCACGTGGGGAAGCGGTTGGTCATATCAAGCACGACGCAGCCTTTACTGCATTTGGTTCAGACATTGACCCTGAGGCAATCGCTCTGACAGAGGAGAACTGCCGCCGTGCCGGTGTGAAGCCCCGGATCGAGATCGTTCAGTGTAATATCGCAGATTTTGTCCCGCCGGAAGGTGCTATCACCATCTGCAATCCGCCTTATGGTGAGCGAATGCTGGACATCCAGCACGCACAGTCCATCTACCGGATCATGGGAGAGGTTTTCCCGGCGGACAAGGCACACCCCTGCTATATCATTACACCAGACGCAGACTTTGAGCTGCATTTCGGCAAACAAGCAGATAAAAAACGAAAGCTGTATAATGGCATGATCCAGTGTAATCTAATGAGTTATTATCAGAAATAAATCCTTATGCGGTAATGCCATTCCCGTTTTCTCCGCAATTTCCTAGTTGACAACTGCGGAAAAATATACTATAATAAGAATATTGTCTATGATCAAAATCAAAGGAGTATCAATATTATGGCGAAGAAACAGATCTCTAAATCCGGTGCAGCAAAGCTGCGGGAAGAACTCGATTTTTTGGTAACCGTCCGCCGTGCAGAAATGGCACAGAAGCTGAAAGAAGCACGTGCACAGGGTGACCTCTCCGAGAATGCTGAGTACGATGAAGCCAAAAACGAACAGGCAATTCTGGAGGCGCAGATCGCAGAGATCCAGTACACCCTTGACAATTCCGAGGAAGTGGATGATGACAGCATCTCTATTGACGAAGTTGGTCTGGGCTCTACGGTCAAGCTGAAAAATTTCCGTACCGGCAAAATCGAAACTTTCCAGATCGTCAGCAGTAATGAGGCGAACTTCTCCGAGGGCAAGATCTCTGACGAATCTCCTATCGGAAAGGGTGCTCTCAAGAAAAAAGTCGGCGATACTTTTATGATCGAAGCGCCGGCAGGCGAACTGAAATTTGAAATTCTAGAAATCAGCAAGTAATTATACAGAGGATGTGAAACCAATGGCGAATCAGACAAACCCGGCTGTTCCGGAACAGGAGCAGGAACAGGATCGTAACGTACTGCGGCAGATCCGTCTGGAGAAGCTGCGGCAGAGACAGGCAGACGGCAACGATCCGTTTACCATCACGAAATATGATGTGACAGAAAAAGCGGCTTCTATCAAATCTTCCTACGAAGAAACAGAAGCAAGGTTCATCGAAGAAGCTGCTGGAGACGAAGAAGCACTCCAGGCAAAGCTGGATACCCTCAAGGAACAGCCAGTTTCCATTGCTGGTCGTATTATGAGCTGGCGTGATATGGGACGTGCTAACTTCATCGACGTCCGTGACGACACCGACCGCATTCAGGTCTATGTCCGTTCCAACGACGTGGGCAAGGAATTCTTCAAGCAGGACTTCAAAAAGTGGGATATCGGCGATATTGTCGGCGTGAAAGGCTTTGTATTCCGCACAAAAAAGGGCGAGATCTCCATTCACGCACAGGAGATCACACTGCTGTCCAAGTCTCTCCTGCCTCTGCCGGAAAAATGGCATGGACTGAAAGATCAGGACACCCGGTATCGTCAGCGCTATCTGGATCTGATCGTGAATCCGGATGTGAAGAAAACCTTTGTCACACGCAGTCAGATCCTCCGGGAAATCCGGACATATCTGGACGGCATCGGCTATCTGGAAGTGGAGACACCTGTACTGCTGCCCATTCAGATCGCAGCAGCGGCAAGGCCCTTTACTACCCATCACAACACCTTGGATATGGATATGTTCCTGCGCATTGAGACAGAACTGAATCTGAAAAAGCTCATTGTTGGCGGCTTTGACCGGGTTTACGAAGTGGGAAGAATTTTCCGCAACGAGGGAATGGATCCTTCCCACAACCCAGAATTTACCACCATTGAAATGTACCAGGCCTACACCGATTATTTCGGCATGATGGATATTATTGAAGATCTGTACCGCACCCTGACCCGGAAGATCTGCGGCAAGGATGTTATCACCTATCAGGGTACAGAGATCCGCATGGGTGAGCCGTGGGAACGTCTAACCATGGCGGAGGCAGTTAAAAAATATGCTGGGGTAGATTACAACGATTGGGAAACCGATGCAGATGCCAGAGCCTGCGCAAAAGAAAAGGGCGTAGAAGTAGAAGAAGGCGAGCACGCTACAAAGGGACACGTACTCATTGCATTTTTTGATGCCTTTGTGGAGGAGCAACTAATTCAGCCCACCATTATCTATGATTATCCAGTAGAGAACTCTCCTCTGGCTAAGCGTAAGCCCTCTGATCCAGCATTTACAGAACGTTTTGAATATTTCATTTATGCAAGAGAAATGGGCAACGCTTTTTCGGAGCTGAACGACCCGGTAGACCAGAAGGAACGCTTTATCAAGCAAGTTGAAGCACGTCGTGCTCTGGGTGATCCCACTGGCGAGGTGGACGAGGATTTCGTCACCGCACTGGAATATGGTATGCCGCCTACAGGAGGATTGGGCTTCGGTGTCGATCGTCTGGTCATGCTGCTGACAGACAGCGCATCCATCCGTGACGTTCTGCTGTTTCCCACCATGCGGCCGCTGCCGAAGCTGGGACAAGAACAGGAAGAAACCGAAGAAGATACAGAAGCGTAAGCATTGACAGGGGGAATCGGTGCAGACGGAATGTTCCGCCTGCCGGTTTCCCTTTTTCTGTAGAAAGGATAAATTGTCATGACAATACAGGAATGCTGCACATGGCTTCAGAGTTATAAGAAACCATTTCAATATTCCAAATTTTTTCAGCCAACTACGGAACTACAAATCAGCAAATTCGAAAAAGAAAACCATATAGAGATTCCTCCATCATATCGGGATTTTTTGAAGCTGTCAAACGGCGCACGAATTCTTGATGAAATCGAATTATTCGGAATCCATAATCCGAAGAAAAACAATGTGGGCTATCCCACCTTTTTCGTCAAGGAGGATGGAAAAATCGTTACCCAGGATCAAGATACAGCGCTATATGCATCTTATCAAAAGCACTCCCCTTATCTGATTATTGGTGAGGGAATGGGTTTTGCTTGCATCGGTGTTCATAAGGAACATAAAAATTTTGTTATGCTGGATTACAAAGAAAAGGAGCCGGAAAGAATCATTTTCAATGAATTTGGAGCAATTCTGGAATATTGGATAGAACTTGCGCAAGCTTAACCAAGATATAAGATCGGATTTTTGTTTTGTAAAATATATGAAACTGAGCAACCAGAAAGGAACTTCTATGAAGCTCATTATTACAGATTTAGAGCATTTCCGCAATCCGGTAAGCGGAGAACATCATATCATTGCACCGGATGACAACATCCGGCATTGTATCGGCTGTTTCGGATGCTGGACAAAAACTCCGGGCATCTGCGTCATCCATGACGGCTATGAAAAAACCGGCATTGCCATGGGAAAATGTACTGAGTTGATCTATGTTTCCAACTGTTGCTATGGCGGATTCAGTCCCTCAGTAAAGGCAGTTCAGGACAGGGCAATCTCCTATGTGCACCCGGATTTTGTCATGCGAGACGGCGAAATGCACCATAAGCGCAGGTATAAGAACCAGATCTCCCTTTCCGCATATTTTTACGGAGAAAATATTTCCGATGTGGAAAAGGAAACTGCAAGAAATATTTTGCAGGCAAATGCAGATAACTTTGACGGAACTGTAAAAACCATCTGCTTCTACAAAACCATACAGGAACTGGAGAAGGTTGTGTTATGACGATCGCACTTCTGAACGGCAGTCCGAAAATGAAGGAAAGTGCCAGCAGAACACTTCTGAGTGACCTGAAAACGTTCTTTCCCGAAGAAACGGAATGTGTGGAAATTGCACTGCATTCCAGAAATCTGCCGGAGAAAGAGTTTGAACTGCTCTTCCAGGCAGACGCATGGGTATTTTCGTTTCCCCTCTATGTTGATGGGATACCGTCTCATCTCCTTTCCGTCCTCTGTGAACTGGAGAAACATTTTTCCGATCATCCGGAAATTTTCGTCTATGGCATAACGAACTGCGGATTCTATGAGGGCATTCAAGCAGAATTTGCATTGCAGATATTACAGAACTGGTGCATCAAAGCCGGCTATACCTGGGCAGGCGGCGTGGGCGTGGGCGGCGGCGGTGCACTTTCCATGCTGTCCGAAGTCAAACCCGGAACAGGTCCGAAAGCACCAATTGACAAGACGCTCCAAGTTCTTGCAGATACGATCCAGAACCGGAAAAAAGCAAAAAATTGCTATGTCTCTGTGGGCTTTCCCAGATTCCTTTACAAAATGGCAGCGCAGATGGGATGGCGGCAGGCGATCCGGTCAAACGGCGGAAAAATGAAAGATCTGGGCAATCGCCCAGAATAAGTGGAACATATGAAGATATAACCCAAAAAGCGAGGTCACCCTATGCAGGAAGAAAAGCACACCATGCAGCCGGAACAGTCTCCGGCAGAACCACAATCGGAGGAATCCGGAAAGAAAAAGAAGAAAAAAGGCAAAACCCTCATCGAAACCATGCGTGAGATCGATGAAAAAGAAGCCCAGAAAGAAGCAGAAGCAGAAGAACGCCGTCAGGCGATCATTGCCGAGCGGGAAAAGAAAGAGAAAGAGGAATACGCTAAGAAAATCCAACAGGATCGCATCGAACTCATGCGCCTGAAACAGGGAGTTATTGAAGAAAGCGAGACCATACGGGAAGAAAAGGAAGAAAAGCCGAAACTCTCTTTCTGGAAAAAGATCTCTAACTTCTTCTATCACAGCAAATGGTGGCTGGGCATTACCGTTTTTATTGTGGGCATCTTCGTTTTCCTCATTGTGGACTATATCACAAAGGAACGCCCGGATATGATCGTTATGGTTCTTACCGACGATTCTGAGATCCAGAACCGCACCAATGAACTGGAAGAATATTTCGAGCAATTCACAGATGATGAAAACGGCGACGGCAAAGTCCATGTGGATATCTACCCCATTCCCGTCAGTGACAATATCAATGACATGGACTATTACACGGGAAATGCTACAAAGCTCTCCGCAGAATTCCAGATGGGAGAAGCTGTCATGGTACTGACCGATGCCAAGGCAAACGAGTACATCATGGCTGAGGAGACTCTGGAAAATTTGGAGGAAATCTATCCGGATCATGAAAATATCCGTGAAAACGGCTATTATCTGCGCCACACGGATTTTGCCACAAAAATCGGGTATCCTGGCAATGTAGACCGTGACCTCTCCATTGGTCTGCGTACCCCTGTCAAAACATCTGACAGCAAAGAAGAAATGCAGGAAACCTATGACATCGCTGCAAAGGTGCTGGAACGGATCATGGAGGATCTGGACAATACCACCGAGCCGGAAGATATTGTTCCAGAGGAAACCTCGGAAGCCACAGCAACTGTTGCCACAGAAACGGAGGAATCATAATGCTGCGAATCGGAAACCATCTGCCCTCATCCAAGGGCTATCTTGCTATGGCAAAACATGCCACGAAATTAAACGCCAATACCTTTGCTTTCTTCACCCGGAATCCACGGGGTGGATCGGCAAAGCCCATTGACGAATCGGATATCCAGGCATTTCTTGCTTATACCCAGGAGCATGACATTGACCACCTTGTGGCACATGCACCGTACACCATGAACCTCTGCTCTGCAAAGCCGGATATCCGGCAGTTCGGGCTGAATATGCTCAAAGATGATATGGTACGCATGGAGTACACGCCCAATCAGTATTACAACTTCCACCCCGGCAGTCACACAGGACAAGGCGTAGAGACCGGCATCGAACAGATCGCCGCTGCACTCAACGAGACTCTCACTCCAGAACAGCATACCATAGTTCTACTGGAGACTATGGCTGGAAAAGGCAGCGAGATCGGCGGTAAATTTGAGGAACTCCGGGCGATCCTCGATCGAGTGACATTACAGGAAAAAATGGGCGTCTGCCTGGACACCTGCCATATCTGGGACGGCGGTTACAATATTGTGGACGATCTGGACGGCGTACTGACGGAATTTGACCGGGTCATCGGTCTGGATCGGCTGTATGCTGTGCATCTCAATGACAGCATGAACCCCTGTGGGTCCCATAAAGATCGCCACCAGAAGCTGGGACAGGGCTGTATCGGGCTGGAAGCCCTCACCCGTGTAGTCAATCACCCGGCGCTGAAAGACCTGCCTTTCATTTTGGAAACGCCGAACGAGGACGAAGGATATGCAGCAGAAATTGCCATGATGCAGGAGGCAGCACAATGAAAAAGCTCTTTTATGGTTTGACAGCATTGATCATTGCTGTTGCTTTCGGTGTCGGCGGATTTTTTATCGGCAGAAATACCGTAAATCAGGAGGATAATTCTTCCGCTAGTACCAACGACGCTGCACTTTACCAGACTTTTTACGCCGAAATTGAGGAAAACAACGGACAATCTCTGCTGGTAAAAGGACTGGATGTCAATAATATTAACAGCAGGGGCGAATTCTCTGTGACGATTGATGCGAATACCATTCTGGAATGGCGGTCTGAGCCGATTTCTCTGGAGGAACTGGAAGTGGGCGATACCGTTTCCATCACACATACTGGCAATATTGGAGAAACTTACCCTGCACAGATTTTTGAAACTGTGCGGATTCAGCTGCTGGATGATGAAAAATAACAATTACAACAACATAATTTCACATATCCTTGCCACCGGGTAAGGATATGGCTGCCCGAATGTATCTCATTAGGTCTGAGAAGAGATACATCCGGGCTTTTTTACGAAAGGAGAAGATATCATGAAACGAAACCAGGCCTTCCGCACCTTCTGTCGCTATATTTCCTGTAATGTCCTGGGGATGATCGGATTGTCCTGCTATATTCTGGCGGATACCTATTTTGTCGCCAAGGCAATGGGCAGCAATGGTCTTGCGGCGCTGAATTTCGCCATTCCCGCATATACAGCACTGACCGCTGCCGGCCTGCTGCTGGGCGTAGGCGGTGCAACACGTGCAACCATCCTGCGCTCCCGAAAGTGCGATACAGATGCCAGCGCTGTTTTCCCCAATATTCTCGGCACTGGACTTGTCCTGAGCCTGGCGTTTGCCGCAGTGGGTATCTTCGGTGCACCAGCCGTTTCCCAACTGCTGGGTGCAAATGGAGAAACACTGCCCCTGACGATCCCCTACCTACGAATCCTCATGCTGTACGCCCCGGCATTTCTGACAAATCAGATCCTGCTGGCATTTGTGCGGAACGACAGCAATCCCCAGCTCGCCATGATATCCATGCTTGCCGGCAGTTTTACCAATATTATCTTGGACTATGTATTCATGTTCCCTCTGCAAATGGGCATGGTGGGTGCGGCAGTTGCCACAGGCTTCTCCCCTGTCGTAGGACTTTGTGTCCTTTCCCTGCACTTTTTCCGTAAAAACCGTACTCTGCGCTTTATTCGCTGTTCCATCCGTCCGAAAGAGATATTTCGTTCCATCCAGCTTGGCATTTCCGCATGGCTCACGGAAATTTCCTCTGGCATTGTCCTGACCGTGTTTAACCTGGTCATTCTGCGTATTTCCGGCAATACTGGTGTTGCCGCATACGGAATTGTCGCCAATATTGCATTGGTAGAAACCGCTATATATAATGGCATCGCCCAGGGTTTACAGCCTCTGGTCAGCCGTGCCCACGGTGCTGATGAACAGCATACATTAAAGCAATACCGCCGGGACGCATTGATTCTGGCGTGCATTGTTGCCGCTTTGTTGTATGCAGCAGTATTTGCATGGTCTGATCCCCTGATTGCCCTTTTCAACACAGAGGGCAATGCTGCCCTGATACCATACGCACGGGATGGACTGCGCCTATATTTTCCAGGCTTCTTTTTCGGCGGTATCAATATCATTTTTGCCGCATATCTCAGCGCCTCAGAACGTCCCACAGACGGCTTCTGGATCTCCATGACCAGAGGCTGCCTTGCCATTCTGCCCCTGGTACTACTGCTTTCCTGGTACTTCGGCATGACCGGCGTCTGGTTGGCGTTTCCGTGCTGTGAGGCGGTTACGCTTGGGCTGACCACATTTTTCCTGTTTCATAGAAAACGTAAATCTATCTAAAAAAGCGAACACATGCCAACCACAAATTCAGCATGTGTTCGCTTTTTTATTCTACACGTCCAGTTTTTTCTCCACCTCCAGAATAATGTCACTCATTTTTACATTTAATGCTGTGGCAATCCGGTATAGTGTTTCCAACGTCGGCTTTCTCTCCCCACGCTCAATGGCACTGAGATGCGTTCGGCCAATATCTGCCAGGCCGCTAAGCACCTCCTGGGAAACACCCTTGCGCTTCCGAAATTCTGCAACGACTTCTCCGACAATCACTGGATCTAAAGTTCCATGGTACAAATTATCACCCCTATGTTATCATATACTCTGATGCACATTTTGACGAATACATATGTTGACATTTTGGAGCAAGTATGCTATAATAAACACGGTAAAATTTACAACTACATCAGAATGCATTGTTTTCTGTACTGCAATGCAAAATAGAATGGAGGAACTATTACTTGAAACCGCAAGAAAATGAAGAAATTACAATTGATATCATGGAACTGCTCCGGGTGTTTCTGCACCGCATTCCGCTGATCCTCGCAGCAGCAATATTGTGCGGCAGCATAGGGTTCGGATATGCTTCGTTTTTTCTACCGAAGGAATATACTTCCAGCACATATATGTATGTCAAGAATAATAACCAGGAAAAGGAGGCCATTGACCAGCAGGATCTGGCTGCATCCAAATCCTTGATCGACACCTATATTGTTATTCTGCAAAATCACGTGGTAGTACGTGAGGTTGGGAACCATCTCATGGAACAGTACGGCGAAACACAGGTCAGTTCCTGCTTTTCTGTCACAGATGGTGCTATTTCTCCAGATGAACTGAAAAACTGTGTCACCATGCAATCAGACGGAAATACAGAGGTATTGAAAATTTCTGCAACCACAAAAGACCCAGAAATTTCCGCTGCCATCTGCGATATCTATGCAGAAGTAGCACCATCGTTTTTGATACGCATTGTTGGTGCTGGCTCTGTTGAAATCATTGGTGCTGCTGAAATATCCGCTGCACCGTCTGCACCGGATATTCCAAAAATCACACTGATCGCTGCATTCTGCGGCTTTGCCCTCACATGTATCGTGATTTTTTTATTCCATTTTCTGGATACGCATGTCCGATCAGAGACAGACTTTCAACAACTTGATGTTCCCTATCTGGGCGAGATTCCAAACATCCTGGATACCCCAAGAAAAAAGCAACGGTATCGTGCAGCAATCACAGGCGACACAGATCGAATCGCACTGCATAACACACTTCCCTTTCATATTGTTGAAGCCTATCGTGCCATTCGCAACAATCTGACTTTTTCCTTAGCAACAAAATCTCATCGCATTCTTGCGGTCACAAGTGCCAATGCTTCAGAGGGGAAAAGCACCGTTCTGGCAAATCTAGCATATATCCAGGCAATGACAGAAAAAAAGGTGCTGCTGATAGATGCCGATCTGCGCAGACCTGTTCAGCATCAGTATTTGAAACTAACAAATACCCTTGGTCTATCGGAAGTGCTGGCACGGACATGTTCTTTTGACGAAGCAATCCATCGAAATGTCGCTCCAAATCTGGATGTACTCACTGCCGGAACCTGTCCTCCGAACCCGTCGGAATTGCTTTCCTCTTCTATTATGGGGCAGCTGCTGTCACAGGCAGAACAGGATTATGATTATGTCATGCTGGATGCACCCCCAGTGAACGTGGTCAGCGACATACTGGGACTCTCTTCAGAGATCGGCGGCATCATCCTGATAGCGAAATACGGCTTTACCACAAGAGATGATGTCCGTGATGCACTGCGGAATATTTCTATGACCGATACATCGGTATTGGGAATTGTAATGAATCATGTGAAATGTCCGTCATCCGGTTATGGATCCGGGAAATACAAAAAATACAGCTGCTATAATTCCTATGATAATGCAAAGGAATCAAAAGAAACAGCGGCGAAAGTTATGGAGGAAGTTCATTGAACATTGATTTTCACAGCCATATTCTACCTCACATGGACGATGGTTCAGAATCTCTGGAAATGTCTCTGGCAATGCTGCGTGCTGAACAGGAACAAAATGTCGAACGTGTGATCTTGACACCGCACTTTTACCGAAGCCATGAAACCATCGACAACTTTTTGCAACGCCGTAAAAATGCGGTAAGACAGCTGCTCTATGCCAAAACGGACATAAAACTGCCGGAACTGATTCTGGGAGCTGAAGTTGCTATGACAAAAGACCTGCGCTACGAATCACTGCTCCCTTTGTGCATTGAAAATACCAATACCCTGCTTCTGGAATTACCTTATACAGCTATGAATTATAACTGTATGCAGGATCTCCTTGCCGTTCTCCAAAAAAATGAAGTGCAGATCGTACTAGCACACGTGGAACGCTACCGGCAACTCTGGGGCGCAAAATGCTGGGAAAAAGTTATGGCACTGCCAGTGTATAAACAAATCAGCTGCGGTGCGCTTCTTTCCGACAACCTGTTCCAACGTCGCCGTATGCTCCGATGGATCGCAAACGAACAAGTACACCTCCTGGGAACAGACGCCCACAACTGCACACTTCGCCCTGTCAATATGGCACATGCTCTGGAGTTTCTGGAAAAGAAAGGGTTGGGCAGTCACACGAAAAAAATGATGAAATACGCAGAACAGCTAAGCATGCCTTTCAATAAAGGGTGAGCGGAAAGTTCACAGAGCATTCCTTGACTTTTCTTGTGCATATGCTATAATTGCATAAGATGATAAGGAGGAATTGTATGATACAGCTCATTGCTACCGACATGGACGGCACGCTTTTAAATCCGGAAAAGAAACTGCCGCAACAACTGCCAGCGTTACTGGAAGAATTATATCACCGGGATATCACCTTCGCTGTTGCAAGCGGACGGTCGCATATGGCACTGACTTCACTGTTCGGAGAACTGGCAGAGGAAATCATTTTCATCTGTGACAATGGTGCATGCGTCATGTATCCCCACGAAGCACCGCTGCTCCACAGCTTGCCCAGCGCAACCGTACATCGTGTACTGGATTTATGTCAGACATTGCCCGGCACAGTTCCGGTGCTCTGCGGCTTTCACAACATCTATTATCCTGCCGATGCAAATGATGCTATGCAGGAAGAGATCAAGCGGTTTTATCTCCAGTTCAAAAAAGTTGCCTATGAAACGCTTTATACTGTGGATGAACCGATCCTGAAAATTGCCCTTTGCAATATGAACGGACCGGAGCAAGAGACATATCCAGCCATGCAGAACGCATTCGGAGATGACTATGAATTACTCATTTCCGGCGATTGCTGGATGGACATTATGCGTAAAGGCATTACCAAAGGCGCAGCTGTCACAGCATTGCAGGAGCGGTTTGGCATTACAGCAGCGGAAACCATGACCTTCGGGGATTATGACAACGATATTTCTATGCTGAAATGCGCAGAATTCAGTTATGCCATGGAAAATGCACCAGAACGGGTGCGTGCACATGCAAAACACCTTGCACCACCCAACACAGAAAATGGCGTGGTACGTGTGATCTGCGAAACTCTGGGGATACACCTGGATGATATTTAAAGACAACACCGCACAAAGAACACCTGATGACTTTGTTCGTCATATACTTGCATATTTTGCAAAAAACTATTTACAAAGCGACAGAAGTATGGTATAATGTCTTTGACGATCTCGTACATTTTTGTATTGGATTGTCATAGATTGATTCATCTGGACATACGAAAGGAGTTTCTCAAATGGAAGCTTATATGCCGTTTCTGATTTGGGGCGGATTGCTTGTCTTGACAGTGGTGGCAGAGATCATCAGCCAGCAGCTCATCAGCATCTGGTTTGCCGCAGGCGCACTTGCTGCATTTGTGGCAGCCTGCTTTGGCGCATCCCCTGTGGTACAGTGTGTACTCTTTGTTGCCGTCTCTGTATTGCTTCTGGTATGTACACGCCCAATTGTGAAAAAGGTCTTCACTTTTGGCATCAAGGACACAAACACTCAGGAAATCGGACGCATTGCTGTGGTGATCCAGCCCATTGATCCCATCAAAGGCACCGGGCGTGTCCGTCTGGACGGCGTAGACTGGATCGCAGTTTCTCAAAATGGTGCAGTAATCCCGGAACAGACCAGCGTCCGCATTGAAGCGGTGGAAGGCACAAAGTTGTTTGTCAGCCAACTGCCCGAATCTGCCGCAGTCGTAACCAATCACACATGATTTGACAGAATTGTATGAAAAAGGAGAAATATTATGCCCTACATCATTATCTTAATTTTGGTTATCTTTATTCTTCTGGTACTTATCACCAGAATCCGTATTGTGCCCCAGGCAAACGTCTACGTTGTAGAACGTCTCGGTGCGTTCTACAAGGCATGGGGAACTGGTATCCATTTCCTGGTCCCGTTTCTTGACCGGGTGGCAAAACGTGTTTCTATCAAGGAACAGGTGGTGGACTTCAAACCCCAGGCAGTTATCACAAAAGATAATGTTACCATGCAGATCGACACTGTTGTGTTCTTTCAGATCACAAACGCTGTACAATTTGCATACGGTGTGGAGCATCCCATTGCTGCCATTGAAAATTTGACTGCTACAACGCTTCGTAACATCATTGGTGAACTGGAACTGGATGCCACACTAACTTCCCGTGATCTGATCAACACCAGAATCACGGAGACTTTGGATCTGGCAACAGATCGCTGGGGTATCAAGGTCATTCGTGTGGAACTGAAAAATATCCTGCCCCCCAATGAGATCCGTGACGCCATGGAAAAACAGATGAAGGCTGAACGTGAAAAGCGTGAAAAGATCCTCCGTGCACAGGGTGAACGGGAATATCAGGTTACAGTTGCTCAGGGTGAAAAGGAAGCCAAGATCCTCCGTGCAGAAGCTGACAAGCAGACTGCGATCCTCAAGGCAGAAGCTGACAAAGAAGCCGTGATCCTGCGAGGCGAGGCAATCAAGGAACAGAAAATGCGTATTGCCGTGGGTGAAGCCCAGGCAATCGAATTGGTACAAAAAGCACTGGCAGACAGCCTTGTGAAGCTGAACGAAGCAAATCCTAACGAGGCTGTACTGAAGTTGAAATCTCTGGAAGCTTTCGAAAAGGCAGCAGACGGAAAGGCAACGAAGATCATTATCCCCAGCGAGATCCAGGGGCTGGCAGGATTGGCAACCGGTCTGAAGGAGGTCATCTCCACAAAGGATATTGAGGGCGATACACCTGCTGCGCCCAAGCAATGATCATCTCAAAAACCCAATTTCAATTTGTCTAAAAAAGGCGGCTTTGTGCCGTCTTTTTTTGTGGAAAGAAACGATTTTTGCAGAATCATCATTCTTCATTCCGATTCTCTTGCAATTCGGTCATAATTTGTTGTATAATGATAATCAGAGTCTAAACATGTCATTGAAGAGGTAGTGTCATCATGATATTTTCCAGATTATTCTTTCTTTATCTGTTTTTCACCATCTGTTTCCTCTGCTATTTTGCCACCAAAAAAACAGCCTATCGCAATGCAGTTCTCATTGTCTTTTCCCTGCTGTTTTACGCTTGGGGTGAGCCATCCTTTTTATGGCTGATATTACTCAGTGCGCTGGTCAATTTCATCCTGGGACGTGCCATTGATCATTTCCAGGACCGCACCCAAGGAAAACTGTTTCTGGCGCTGGGACTGGTGCTCAATCTGGGCGTATTGGTGGGATTCAAATACACTGGCTTTGTGATCGAAAACTTGAACCAATGGTTCTCTTTGTCCATTCCCGTACCAAATCTGCCGCTGCCTTTGGGCATCAGCTTCTTTACCTTCCGCATCGTCTCCTATCTCATTGACTGCGCCTGGGGCAAAGTAAAAGCAGAACGCAATTTCTTTACATTTCTGCTCTATACATCCTTTTTCCCCATTACTGTCTCCGGACCTATTGCCCGTTATGAGACCATGCAGAATGACCTGCATCACCGCACCATTTCTGCGGATGATCTCAGTAACGGTTTCGGCAGAATTGCCATTGGACTCGGCAAAAAAGTCATTCTGGCGGACAATCTCTCTGGCATCGTAGAACAATTTCTGGGGGATAATATCACAACCCAGACCACACTTGGTGTCTGGTACGGTGTGATTCTCTTTGCGCTGCAAATGTACTTCGACTTCTCCGGCTATTCTGACATTGCCATTGGTATCGCCCGGATCTTTGGATTCCATCTGGAGGAAAACTTCCGCCATCCTTTCCTGTGCAAAGATATCACCGAATTCTGGCAGAGATGGCATATCTCTCTGGGCACGTTTTTCCGTGACTATCTGCTCTATGTCCCCATTTTCGGCAAACGGCGCAAGATCGGCGGTCTGCTTCTGGTATGGTTCTGCACCGGCTTGTGGCATGGTGCAAGCTGGAACTACATCGTCTGGGGTATTTATTACGGACTGTTTATCATGATGGAAATGGGCATTGGCAAAAAGGGTATGAAAAAGATTCCTGCTGTAATTCGTCACATCTGCAATAAGCTGATCATCGTCGTAGGATTCGGTATTTTCTACTGCACTGGCAGCCTGACCCGACTGGGGGATCTGTTCCTGGCAATGGCAGGACAAAATGGAACAGGTATGACAGACGCTGTACTCATCACGTCTGTCCGCAGTAATCTCTTCCTACTGATCGCTGCACTGCTCTGCTGTTTCCCACTGCTGGAACTGCCGAAAAAATGGATGAAACAGAATCCAGGTGTCAACTTAGCATTCTCTGTGACAGGAACCATTCTGGCGGCAGGACTGCTGATCGTCAGCAGCATATTGATGGTAGACGCCACCAATATGCCGTTCCTGTATACCAAATTCTGATGAAAGGAGTGCACCGAAATGGCAAATACACAGAAGCCCCAGAACGATTCTCAAGGGGACAATTTTGATCTGGATGCCGCTCTGGAAGAAAAATTCCAGGAAGTGCAGCAAGATCTGAATCGCTTTCGTGCTATGAACGAAAAACCGCTTCAACCTGCAATCCAACCGGAACCGCAGCTTGTCCTGGAAACAGAACCGAAACCCATATCTACCGAGCCTGTCCCACCGGATGAACCCGATGACGATTCCTATCCCCAGTTTGACATCGCAGAAGAAATGGAACAGCAAACAGAAACAGAATCTGTTTCTGATACGGAAACAAAAGAATCTGCAAAGGAACGAAAAGCACGCCACAAGCTGCGGCGGCAGATCCTCATTACCAACCGGATCGGCGCAGTTGTACGAATTTTCGCTCTGGGCTCGATTCTTTTCGGCGGCTCCATTTTCCTGATGGTAGGTGCACGTCCCACGGAATCTGCCGAGGAAAATCGCAAACTTGCGGAATTTCCGGAATTTTCCTGGGAATCCTTGAAAGACGGTTCCTATACAGCAGATATCATGACCTACTATGAGGATACTGTTCCGGGAAGAAGCTTCTTCAAGCACCTCATTAGCCAGCTAGAAAGCTATAAGGGCTTGCAAGGAGAAGATCAGGTAACATTCTATGGGAATGTCAAGCAAATCAATGCTTCTGCAAAAGAGGACACGCAGGAAATAGATACTCCGGCAGAAACAACTATCCCCGTGGCAAGCGATGCAACAGAACTGACTACCACCACAGCTGTTACCACAAAACTCCCCGAAGCAGACCCTGTTGAGATCGGTGATGGAATTGTTTTGGTGGACAAACGGGCACTGAGTGTTTATGGCGGTAGTTTTTCCCGTGGAGAATCCTACGCAGCCTGCCTCAACACATACAAAAATGCATTGGGCGAAAATGTCAATGTCTATTCCCTGGTTGCACCTACAGCAGTTTCCTTTTACCTGCCGGATTCCTATTCCGGCTACACCGGAAGCGAACCGGATAATATCGAACACATCAACGAGCATCTCCAGGATGTCACACCAGTCGATGCTTATTCCGTACTGGCGCAACACACTAGTGAAGACATTTATGCACGGACAGATCATCATTGGCTGCCATTGGGTGCGTATTATGCGGCAAGTGCCTTTGCAAAAACGGCAAAAGTGCCTTTTGCTGACCTGTCTGACTACACGGAAACAACACTTCCCGGTTATCTTGGCAGCATGTACACCTTTACCAAGAGTGCTGTTTTACAGGAAAATCCAGAGAATTTCACCTATTACACTCCTACGAACCGCTACACTACAACATACTATGACACAAATTTCACCAACGAACGGGATGGCAATCTCATGATCAATCTGGATAATGTGGAACCGGTCAGCTGGTATCTGGTATTCATGGGCGGTGACGAAAAGATCACCCATGTCAAGACAGATGCCACCAATAACCGTACCCTTGTCATTGTGAAAGACAGCTATGGCAATGCCCTTGTCCCCTATCTGACCCAATCTTTCACTGATATCTATGTCATTGACATGCGGTATTTCGATCTGAATGCTGTTTCCTTTATGCAGCAGGTAGGCGCAACCGATGTGCTTTTTGCGATGAACACTTTCAGCGCTACCGGCGGCAACAGCGAATGCCTGGAAACCATCCGAACGCAGTAACGAAAGGCTTTTTCATGAAAGAATTACAATATCCCTTTGACAGCAGCTTTTTGCTGAAAAAACGGCGCAAAATCAAAAGAGTCTTGCTGGAAGACGGTACCCAGCGCATAGAAAAGCGCATCGCCGTCCTGGGAGGTTCTACAACCAATGACATTGTGGCTATGCTGGAGCTGTTTCTTCTGGATAACGGCATTGCGCCGGTGTTTTACCAGTCGGAATATGCCCAATACTGGCAGGATGCCATGTTTGATGCACCGGAACTGAAAGCATTTCAGCCAGATCTGATCTTCATTCATACCACTTCACGCAACATCACTGAAGCACCTCTGCCTCTGTCTGCTTCTGCTCAAGAAGTCAAGGATGCCCTGGAACGGCAGACCAGTCATTTCACTCAGATGTGGAAACATCTCACCGAGACCTATCACTGTCCCATTATCCAGAACAATTTTGAGATGCCAGCCACACGACTTATAGGACATCGAGATGTTTGGGACTGTCATGGCATGGTGTGGTTTGTCAATGAACTGAACCGCAGCTTTGCCCAATATGCAGCCGAACACAACGATTTTTATATACATGACATCCACTATCTTTCTGCATGTTACGGACTGGATGCATGGCATGATGCCACCTATTGGTATCTGTACAAATACGCCATGACCCTACAGGCGATCCCGGAGTTTGCCTACAGCCTGGCACGGATTATTCGTTCTATCTACGGAAAAAACAAAAAGGTATTGGCACTGGATCTGGATAATACCTTATGGGGCGGCGTGATCGGCGATGATGGGCAGGAGGGTATTGCCATTGGTCAGGAAACTGCCGAAGCAGAGGCATATGCCGAAGTACAGGAATACTGCAAGGCGCAAAAACAATTAGGTGTATTGCTGACCGTCTGCTCCAAAAACGAGCCAGAAAATGCCCGGCTGGGACTCACCCATCCTGACTCCGTTCTGCACGAGGAGGATTTTGTGGCAATTCAGGCGAACTGGAAACCAAAAGACCACAACCTGATACAGACTGCACAGGAACTGAATCTGCTGCCGGAAAGCTTCGTCTTTGTGGATGACAACCCAGCAGAACGGGACATTGTATCCGCACAAATCCCGGGCATTGCTGTCCCGGAATTTGATTCACCGGCAGAGTGCATCCGTGTTCTCGACCGTTCCGGCTATTTCGAAACCACCACATTTTCAGCGACAGATGCC
Organism: Ruminococcus sp.; assembly: GCF_019417665.1. Lineage (GTDB taxonomy): Bacteria > Bacillota > Clostridia > Oscillospirales > Ruminococcaceae > Ruminococcus_C. The sequence goes on along the minus strand of NZ_DXUU01000017.1, from coordinate 11,075 downwards.
AACCGGAGTGAAATGTATCGTGCCAATGCCCAGCGTGCCCAGATGCAGCAGACATATGCCAACTATACGGATTATCTGCTGGGACTGGAAATGCACGCAGAGATTCGGGATTTTACGCCGGTGACTCTGCCCCGCATTGTGCAGCTGACCAACAAAAGCAATCAATTTAATCTGACCACACGACGGTATACCCAGAGTGAAATGGAACAAGTTGCCGCCGACCCCAACCGCATCCGTCTCTACGGACGGCTTCGGGATAAATTCGGGGACAACGGCATTGTTTCTGTAGTGATCGGTGAGATTGCAGGAGACACCCTGCATATTGAATTATGGCTCATGAGCTGCCGGGTACTGAAACGAGACATGGAGCTTGCCATGCTGGACGAGCTTGTGGCACAATGCAAACAACATGGCATCCGCAGGATCAACGGCTACTATTATCAAACAACAAAAAATGCCATGGTACGGGAACTGTTCGGCACATTCGGCTTCACGAAAACAGAACAGTTCGAAAACGGCGACAGCACCTGGACGATGGACATCAGCACATATGAAATCCGGAATCACGTGATCCGGGTCAATGAAAAGGAGTATCAAGAAACATGACACATGAAGAAATCATGGCAAAACTGAACGAGATTTTTCAGGACGTCTTTGATGACGATTCTTTGGTCATCACCGACCAAACCACTGCAAATGACATTGATGATTGGGACAGCCTGGAACACATCAATCTCATTGAAGCAGTAGAAAAAGAATTCGGCATAAAGTTCCGAATGCAGGAAGTATCCAGTATGAAGAATGTGGGAGAAATGGCAGAAATCGTTTCTGAACGTGCCACTGGAGAGCCAAAAAAGAAAAAGCGAGGATTTTTCCACAGATAAAGCAAATATAAACGCCGCTGTACGAAGCATTTTCGTACAGCGGCGTTTTCATATAACGACATGTTATTTTTTTGTAATCATTCCCTGCAACGCCTGAACCATTTCCAAGTCATCGGCTGTCACACGCATGTTCGTGCAAAGATTTTTGCCGTCGGAAGTAGTGAGCTGTATCTCAATCACACTTCCCTCATCAATTGCCCCTGCTGCTGCGGAGAAAAACATAGGCACTTTCGGGTGATTCTGCCGAAACCGCTCGAACAGAGACTTCATCTATATCATCATTTTGGGATTCATCATAGAAATACGCCTCCATTTCTCATGAAATTATGCACGCATCTGCTGCTTGACTTCTTCAAATTCATCCTGCACTTCCTGTTCCGGCGCAGCAGTCAGCAGAGAAACAATCACGATTGCTGCCAGAGCCACTAAGAATGCAGGCAGCAGCTCATAGATATTCCACACACCGCCCAAAGGACGAACCAGGAACTTCCATACAAATACCATCACTCCGCCGGCAACCAGACCAGTCAGTGCACCCCATTTGTTGGAACGTTTCCAGAACAATGCTGTCAGCATAACCGGACCAAAGGTAGCGCCGAAGCCAGCCCATGCAAAGGAAACGATCTGGAATACGGAGCTGTCCGGATTCCATGCGATAACCACCGACAAAGCTGCAATGACCAGCAATACCACACGTGCCGCCAGCATGGAAGCCTTTGCGGAGAGATTCACACGAAATACACCTCGCAACAAATTCTCAGACATACTGGATGAAGCCGCCAGCAACTGGGAATCAGAAGTGGACATGGTACATGCCAGAATGCCTGCAAAGATCAATCCAGCAAAAAGTGCAATAACAATGCCATTTTCGCTCATGAGAGTGGCAATTTTGATGACAACTGTCTCTGCCTGAGAACTACCCTCCAGCTGTGCAATATCACCGTGTGCACTCAGTGTGTTGCCGATCAGACCAATGAGGATGGCAACACCCATGGAGATCACCACCCAGATGGAAGCGATCCGACGGGAAGTTTTGATCTTTCGAGTATCCTCAATTGCCATAAACCGCAGCAAAATGTGCGGCATACCGAAGTAACCGAGACCCCATGCCAGCGTGGAAACGATCGACAGGAATCCATAATTACTAGATGAACCGGTAGCTGCATCGTGCAGTTTCGTCAAAGACAAATACCCAGAAAGAGACTTAGCGTTTTCTACAACAGCATCCAGACCTCCGGCAGTGCTGACACCAAATACAACAAGGAGCAGCAACGCAATCGTCATGACAATGCTCTGGATCAGATCTGTAGTACTTGCCGCCAGAAAACCTCCGATGCTAGTGTAAATGATAATGATTACCGCACTCAAAACCATGGCAATGTGATAATCAATGCCGAAAAGGGATTGAAACAGTTTTCCGCAGGCAGCAAAGCCTGATGCAGTATAAGGCACAAAGAAAACCAAAATAATAACAGCAGCAATTCCCATAAGGATATGCCTGTCATCCCGATAGCGATTGGAGAAAAAGTCCGGAATGGTGATAGAATTGCGGCAAGTGTGAGAGTAAATGCGAAGCCGCTTTGCAACAATAAGCCAGTTGAGATATGTACCGATTGCCAGACCAATGGCAGTCCAACCGGCATCGGCAATACCACTCAGATATGCCACGCCCGGCAATCCCATAAGCAGCCAACTGCTCATGTCCGAGGCCTCCGCACTCATTGCAGTGACAAGTGGCCCTAGCTTTCTGCCGCCCAGGTAAAAATCACCGACGTTATTGTTCTTCTTGGAGCAGAACACGCCAATCGCAACCATCATGATGAGGTATGCCACAATGGTGATCAGGATACAAACCAGATTCGATTCCATACAATTTTTTGATATGACCCATTGGAAATATCGGATCATATGCCTCCTTTCCAAAATAATCCACGTAAAAAACGTAGTTTGCTTTAGTATAACATAAATTTCTCTGAAAATAAACAAAAAAATGTGAATTCTATCATGGTAAAATAAAAAAATGCGGTACATTACCGCATTTTCAAAAAGCACCTATACTTTTGCATACCAGGAAAGATCATGAATATTCGCAGACATACCACAAACACGGCAATGTGCCGAGCGTTTGGGGAATGATACTATACGGAATTGCATAGAAATTCCATCGAATACCAGCAGCTTTCTCACAAGTAAAGAATCCATTCCCAGGAGATATTTCACCGTTTCCATTGCCTGAATAGAGCCAATGACGCCAGCAGTCATACCAATCACCGGTATAGGCGACGGCGGCGGATCTTCCGGCAAATCGTCAAAAATACAGCGATAACAAGGACCTTCAAAGGGAACGTATGTCATGACCTGTCCGCCGAACCCGGTAATGCCGCCGTGTACAAAAGGCTTCTTCCCCAGCACACAAGCATCATTGATGAGAAACTTATTTTTCAACTGATCGGATGCATCCACCACAAAATCATAGTGCTCTATCAATTGCAGAATATTTGTTTCATCGGCAAAATACGGATATACCTCAACCCGAATATGCGGATTGAGTCCTGACAAGGTTTCCGCTGCAGATTCCGCCTTTTTCCTGCCGATGCGGCTTTGATTATGGAGAATCTGCCGCTGCAAATTTGACAGTTCCACCCGGTCTCCGTCTGCAATGCCGATAGTTCCCACGCCTGCCGCAGCCAGATACAAGGCAACCGGACTGCCGAGACCGCCTGCCCCAATGACCAGTACCCGGCTCTGTGCCAATTTTTCCTGACCGCTTATGCCGATCTCCGGCATTTGTATCTGCCGGGAATACCGCTGCAATTCCTCAGGTAGCAACATCTGATCTCTCCTTTAAAATTCCGCCCGGATGCCAGTGAGATCCTTAATAACCTCTCCTGCAAGGATCAGCCCTGCCACAGATGGCACAAAGGCATTGCTGCCGGGCACCTGACGGCGATGAGGATCTTGGGCATTGCATCCCTGGGGCGTAATTGGTTTTTCCTTAGAATAGACCACTTTTAACTTTGGGATTCCACGTTTTTTCAGTTCATGACGCATGACCTTTGCCAAAGGGCAAACTGATGTCTTAAAAATATCCGTCACCTCAAATGCGGTCGGGTCGACCTTATTCCCAGCACCCATAGAACTGATGATAGGTGTACCGCAGCGATACGCCTGGTCTGCCAACTCCAGCTTTCCTGTTACCGTGTCAATGGCATCTACCACATAATCATACTGGTAAAAATCAAACTGTTCCGCCGTTTCCGGCATATAGAACAAGCGATAAGTCTTCACCTGACAATCCGGATGGATCTGACGAATCCTTTCCTTGGCCGCATCTACTTTATATTGTCCGATAGTCTCATGGGTGGCAATGATCTGGCGGTTCAAATTGGACAGGCACACCTGGTCATTGTCAATGAGATCCAAAGCGCCAATGCCACTGCGTGCCAATGCCTCCACCACATAACCGCCCACGCCGCCGATACCGAACACCGCCACACGAGATGCAGCAAGGGTTTTCATAGCATCTGCGCCGAAAAGCAATTCCGTCCTTGAAAATGTCTCCACCTGATAATTCTCTCCTATCCTGATATGCAGATCACATTGTGTCCTGATGGGCATTGCGCACCATCTCTGCCTCTTTATTATGGCAACACCGCACAAAGAATATCTTGCAACCTTACCTTATATCTATTACAGTATATTTTATCAACAATTATCATTTTTAATACTTTGCAAAAAGTTTTCCCAGAGCAGGTACATTCTCCGCCACTGCATCCGCATGATACGCTTCCATTTCTCCCGCTGGTGCATAACCATATTCCACGCCAATGCAGGGAATGCCGCATGCATGTGCACCGATGAGATCATGTTTCCGGTCGCCTACCATAACCACATGAAGCGGTTCTTGTTCCGGGAGTCCCAGGCGGCGCAGTGCCAAACGAATGATATCTTCCTTTGTCTCGCCTTCCTGATGAATATCGCTTCCGGCAATGACCTGGAAATATTCCGTCAAGTGAAAATGCTCCAGAATTTGCAGCGTATACACCTCAGGCTTAGAAGTTGCCACAGCCAAGATATAACCATCTTGCTTTAATTTGCCCAGTAATTCCGGGATGCCGCTATACACGGCATTTTCAAACATGCCGATCCTGGAAAACCGCACACGATACTGTTCCACCGCAAATGCCGCCTGTTCTGGTGACATACCACAGAATTCCTGAAAGGAAGTCAGCAGCGGCGGTCCCACAAAGGGATACAGCTTCGTCTCATCCGGTTCCGGCATACCGCATTGTTCCAGAGCATATTGTACACAACGCAGGATACCTTCTCGGGAATCCGTCAGAGTTCCGTCCAGATCAAACAGAATATGAGTGCAGGTGTTTGGTACAAAGCCCATACCTCAGCCTCCCAGTGCGATCATTCGATCAATACAAAGACGTGCTTTTGCAATCGTACGACCGTCTAGATCGATCTCCGTTCCCTCACCGTCTTTCAGAATATGATACACGTCCATGAGCGTCGTTGCCTTCATATTCTCACAGATCAGCTTCTTCGCCAATGGATAGAATCGCTTTTCCGGACAGGCATTCTGCAATGTCTCCGCTATGCTGATTTCTGTACCAATGATGAACTCCTTTGCAGAAGATTCCATTGCATACTGAACAATACCGGAGGTAGAGCCGATATAGTCCGCCTGTTCACAGACAGCCGGACGGCACTCGGGATGTACCAGCAACAGCGCATCCGGGTGTGCCTTCTTTGCCGCTTGGACATCCTTTGCAGTGACAGCTGCATGAATAGGACATCCACCCTGGAGCAATTTGATGTTTTTTTCCGGCAACTGTGCCTGGACATAAGCTCCAAGATTGCAATCAGGAATAAATAAAATCTTATCATTATTCAACTGAGACACAATTTTCACTGCTGAAGAAGAGGTCACGCAGACATCGCAAATGGTTTTCAGTTCCGCTGTTGTGTTGATATAAGCAACTACTGTATAATCCGGGTGCTTCATTTTTACTGCATGGATCAGTTCCTTGTCCATCTGCTCCGCCATAGGACAACCGGCAACTGGGCTAGACAGATAGACATTCTTTTCCGGCGACAGAATCTTCACTGTCTCTGCCATAAAGCGTACACCGCACATGAGAATATTTTTCTGCGGCGTATTCTTCGCCTTGACGCTAAGCGCATAGGAATCTCCTGTAAAGTCCGCAATTTCCAGAATGTCGCTGGTCTGATAACTGTGCGCCAGAATACAGAAATCACGTTCTTTTTTCAAGCGAAGAATTTCCTCTTGAATCTCTCGAATTTTCATAGTCTCAATCCCTTTCCGGCTTGAGCTGCTCTGCCAAGCCGCAATTTTATATCCACTTTTCATATATCTTTTTTCAAAGATCATCCTGAAGGGATCAGGTTTCAGAGAAAAAGTTATACTTAGTTTAGTATAACATGGTACAGTCAAGTTGTCAAGAATTTCACAAAAAATATGCGTAGAGCATAATTCCCAGAAGCCAAAAACCCGGTGGAGATACAAAATTGTATTTCCACCGGGTTTTTCATGCTATTAGAAATGTGCTCACGTATCGCTGTCCAACTTCAACACGCTCATGAATGCCTCCTGGGGCACTTCTACAGAACCAAGCTGACGCATGCGCTTTTTGCCTTCCTTCTGCTTTTCCAGCAACTTTTTCTTTCGGGTAATATCGCCGCCGTAGCACTTTGCAAGTACATCCTTGCGCATTGCCTTGATGGTCTCTCTGGCGATGATCTTACCGCCAATGGCAGCCTGTACCGGGACTTCAAAGAGTTGGCGGGGTATGTTCTCTTTCAGCTTCTCTACGATCTTTCTGCCGCGCTCATATGCCTTGTCTGCATGAATGATAAAGGACAGGGCATCCACGATCTCACCGTTCAGCAGCACATCCAGCTTCACCAGCTTCGATGCCATATAATCGCTCAGCTCATAGTCAAAGGACGCATACCCTCTTGTACGAGATTTCAGTACGTCAAAGAAATCATAGACAATTTCATTCAGGGGCAGTGTGTAGTGCAAAGATACACGGGTATCATCCAGATACTGCATATTCTCAAAGACACCGCGTCGGTTCTGACACAATTCCATGACATTGCCCACAAAATCCGACGGCGTCAGGATCTCTGCCTTTACCATAGGTTCTTCCGCCATCTGGATCACAGCCGGATCCGGATAATTGGTCGGGTTGTCGATATACTGCACCTCGCCGTTTGTCAAAGTGACACGATAAATAACCGACGGCGCTGTGGTAATGAGATCCAAGTTGTATTCTCGTTCCAGGCGTTCCTGGATGATCTCCATGTGCAGCAATCCCAAGAAACCGCACCGAAATCCGAAGCCCAGAGCAATGGAAGTTTCCGGTTCAAAAGACAGAGACGCATCGTTGAGCTGTAATTTCTCCAATGCCTCCCGGAGATCCCCATAGCGTGCACCATCCGCCGGATAAATACCGGAGAATACCATAGGATTGACTTTCCGGTATCCCGGCAGAGGTTCTGCACAAGGTCGGTCAGCATGCGTCACAGTATCACCCACTTGGGTGTCCCCAATGCTCTTGATGGATGCAGACAGATAACCAACTTCACCTGCACAGAGCTGCCCGTCATTGACCAGAGTATTCGTAGTCATATAGCCGGCTTCTACAACTGTAAACTCTGCACCTGTTGCCATAAGCCGGATGGTATCACCCACTCTGACAGTTCCCTGTTTCACACGCACATAAATGACAACACCCTTATAAGCATCGTAATAGCTGTCAAAGATCAATGCCTGCAAAGGTGCATCCGAATCACCCTTTGGCGCAGGGATCTCGGTCACGATCTGTTCCATAACAGCTTCAATGTTGATACCTGCCTTTGCAGAGATCCGGGGTGCATCCATTGCAGGAATACCGATGACAGTTTCGATTTCCTCACAGACACGCTCAGGATCTGCTGCCGGCAGGTCAATTTTATTGATAACTGGCACAACTTCCAGATCATGCTCAATGGCAAGGTAAGTATTCGCCAGAGTCTGTGCCTCAATGCCCTGAGAAGCATCAACCACCAGAATAGCACCTTCACAAGCGGCAAGACTCCGGGAAACCTCATAGTTGAAGTCCACATGACCCGGCGTATCGATCAGATTAAAGACATAGGTCTCGCCGTCCTTGGCACGATAGTTCAGACGTACGGCACGTGCCTTGATGGTAATACCTCGTTCCCGTTCGATATCCATATTATCCAGGATCTGATCCTCCATATCCCGTTTGGCAACAGTATATGTCTGCTCCAGAATCCGGTCTGCAAGGGTAGATTTTCCATGGTCAATATGGGCAATAATACAAAAATTGCGAATATGATCCATCATAAAAGCGTTCTTCCTCTCTACACTCATTTCTTTTTCAGAACTTGTTCTCATTATTCATCAAGAAAATCTGTCATAAAAAGAACCGCCGCAGCGCCTGGACTCCAGCGGTGGTTGTCATCTATGATAATATTATATCCTGTCCGGGCAAAAAAGTCAAGAACCAATTGTACAGATTCTCTGAAGCATCCGCATTTCTGAAAACGCCATCAAAACGAGTACAAAAAATTGTCTTGTACTTTTATTTTAGAATTGTATCTTTTAGATCTGTCGTTTTTTCTGTATAATAAAGCTAACGTGATATTGCAATACACAAAGCAGGCTTGAAATGGTGACAAAACAGACCGACATGCAGATAAAACAGAGACAATCACAAATCCAAAAACAAGATAATGAGACAGGAGTAATTTGAATGACTGGTAATATTGCTTTTATGTTTTTATGCACGATTCTGGTGTTTCTCATGACACCGGGACTGGCATTTTTTTACGGCGGTATGGTGCGCAGAAAAAATGCGCTGAATACCATGCTGTTTTGCTTTGCCATGTTCGGTATCGGCATGGTACTCTGGATTTTGGTCGGCTATTCTCTCAGCTTCGGAGAAGATCACCTTAGTATCATTGGTGACCTGAAGCATCTGTTCCTCCGGGATGTCTCTTTTGAAGCCGGTGAAAACGGAGAAACGCCGGAAATTTTGCTTGCTATGTTCAATATGATGTTTGCAGTGATCTCACCTGCCATCATCCTGGGTGCATTGGCAGAGCGCATGAAATTTTCCAAAATGATGGTTTTTGTTATCATTTGGTCGTTTCTGGTCTATTATCCCCTGGCGCACATGGCGTGGGGCGGCGGACTGCTGGAAATGATCGACTCCATTGATTTTGCAGGCGGAAACGTTATCCATATCAGCACCGGCGTTTCTGGTCTGGTGGCATGTCTGTTTCTGGGCAAACGAAAGGGCTATGGTGCAATGTCCTACCATCCACACAATATTCCCCTGTTTCTGCTGGGAGCAGCCATTCTATGGGCTGGCTGGTTCGGATTCAACTGCGGCTGTGCCGGTGCTGCCAACAAAACCGCACTGCTTGCATTCTGTAACACCGCCCTTTCCTCCGCCACAAGTATGCTTGTCTGGATGGGAATTGAGATTCTGGTACAGAAAAAATGTACCGTCATGGGTGCAGTGACCGGCGGCATTGTTGGTCTGGTGGGCATTACCCCCGGTGCAGGCTATGTGCCGCTCTGGTCTGCACTGATCATCGGTGCAACTACCGCACCCATCTGCTATCTGGCAATTTCGAAAGTCAAGAAGAAGTTCGGTTATGACGATGCACTGGATGCATTCGGCTGCCACGGTGTGGGCGGCATCTGGGGCGGCATTGTCACCGGGATCTTCGCTACAAAGGAAGTAAACGATGCAGTGCCTCACGAGGGCTTGCTCTACGGAGACTACCGGTTGTTTCTGGCACAGATCGGCGCCATTGCCATCTCCATTGCAGTGTCAGTTGTCATGACATCTCTGATTCTGCTTGTTCTGAAAAAATGCGGCGGCATCCGGGTATCTGATATGGAAGAAGCACAGGGATTGGATCTCATTGAACATGGCGAGCGTGCCTATCCTGCCTTTAACGGTCTGGACTAACGAGGTGACATTGTATGAAAAAAATTGAAGTAATTTTTCGTCCGGAAAAGCTAGAGCCTTTGAAAGAAAAGCTACTGGAAGCCGGAATTCAGGGCGTGACGATTTTTCAGGTAAGCGGCTGCGGCAACCAGCATGGCTGGATCGCCTATCACCGGGGCAATGAGGTAATGATGAACACCCTGCCAAAGGTATACCTGATGACTGTTGTGAGAGATGATGAAGTAGAGCATACTTTGCACCTCATAAAAGAAATCGTCTACACTGGCAATGTTGGTGACGGCAAAATATTTATCTCTACGGTGGATGAATGTATCCGCATCCGCACCGATGAAACCGGAGATACAGCACTGTAAATAGATCGAAAAAATAAACATCCCCGGCAAGGCCGTAATGTCATTAAGCTAAGAAAAAACAAAACAGTCACATCAGGATCAGAAATGATCTTGTGACTGTTTTTATGAATATACTATAATTTTTCGAAAAAGGTATTGACAAAAATCAAAAAATGTGCGGCGCAGCCAATCAGATATACACATCTGATTGGAGGACTTTATCATGCAGAATTATTGTAATACTGTCAAGAACAAGCTTATTGAGATTATTCACAAAATGGAGAAAATGAGCATTCCGCTCTCATAAGTATGGCAAAAAATGTTGGATATGATTCGATTATCGTTGCTGACAGAGGTTACGAAGCATACAACACTATTGCTCAACTTGAAAACAACGACTTAAAATATGTGATACGCATCAAGACGAATGCAGGAATCGCGCAGAAATTCAATATTCCTCCTGATGAAGAAGCGGACTTTACTGCTGATATTTTGCTTACGCGAAGACAAACTAACGAAGTTAAGTCTAATTCCGATCTTTATAGATTTCTGAACTCAAGCGTTGTTTTCGACTTTCTTTCTAAGGGTTCAAAAGACACATATCCCCTTAAATTCAGAATTGTTAAAATAAAAATTTCCGAAGGTAATTATGAAACTCTTGTTACTAATCCCTGGGATGATGAATTTTCTGCTGAGGATATCAAACACATCTACAAGCTGCGCTGGGGTATTGAAACCTCATTCAGAGAACTGAAGTATCATATCGGTCTTATTGCTTTTCATTCTAAGGACACGCTGAATAAAAGCGATAGTTGAAAAAAACCGCACCAATCATT
>NZ_DXUU01000016.1 GCF_019417665.1 Ruminococcus sp. | reverse complement strand
ATAGTTGATATGAGAATTATACCATAAATCAATTCAAAAGTCAATATGTCAGTACGCTAGGACTGCGCAAGCCCTGGTCGCCGTCCGCAGACGGCGAAACACACCGACGCATTCTCTTATTTTGTTCTCGTTAACTTGGTTAAAGACTAAAAAATGAAATTCTGATACACATCATTGACTTTTTCTGCCTGGCATGCTATAATAGGCTTTGAAATTTGTCAGAAAAATGACTTTGCAATGATGTAGGGTGAAACAAACATGAAAATCGTAATTATTGGTAATGGAAAGGTCGGCAGCAACTTGTCCTCTGCCCTGGTGCGGGAAGGACATGATATCACCGTGGTGGACAACGAGGAAACGCACCTGCGCAAGTCTCAGAACATGCTGGACGTCATGTGCATTGAGGGAAACGGTGCGACTTCGGAGACCCAACTGGAGGCAGGCGTCAACAAGGCAGGACTTCTGATCGCAGCAACGCCTTATGATGAGCTGAATATCCTCTGCTGTCTCATCGGAAAACGGCTGGGGGCAAAAAAAACGATCTCCCGTGTGCGGATGCCGGAATATTACCGGCAGATGCACCTCATTCGGGAGGATCTGGGCTTGTCTATGGTCATCAATCCGGAATTTGCCACAGCGGATGAGATCATGCGTGTACTGGTATTTCCATCCGCTGCAAAGGTAGAAGTCTTTGGAAAGGGCAAGCTAGAACTTGTAGAATACCGTCTGCCCCAATTTCAGTGGCTGGACGGGCTGAGTTTCCAGGAACTGTATAAAAAAGTCAAGACAAAGTTCCTGATCTGCGCCGTACAGCGCGAAGATGAGGTCTTTATCCCAGGCGGCGACTTCACCCTGTGCCCCGGTGACAGGATTCATGTAGCTGCTTCCCATAAAAATATTGAACGCTTTTTCCGTGCCAGCGGCTTTATGAAAAACAAGGTCAAAACCGTTATGATCGTGGGCGGCGGCAGTGTATGCTATTATCTTTCGAAACAGCTGCTAAATATGGGGATGAAGGTCAAAATCGTGGAAAAAGACCGCCAACGCAGCATGAAGCTAGCAGAGCTACTGCCCAAAGCCATTGTTATCTGCGGCGACGGTACAGACCAGGATCTGCTGGTGGAAGAAGGCGTGTTGGATGTGGATGCTTTTGTAGCACTCACAGGTATCGACGAGGAAAACATAATCATTTCCCTGTTCGCAAAAGACAGCACAAACGCCAAAGTGGTGACGAAAATCAACCGAGATAATTATGTTGCACTTGCATCAGAGCTGGGGCTAGATTGTGTGATCTCCCCAAAATATCTGACGACCAGTAATGTGGTGAGTTATGTGCGTTCTCTGGCAAATGCCGCCGGCAGCGAAATCGAATCCCTTTACCATCTGGTGGGAAATCAGGTGGAGGCCATTGAGTTCCGTGTCAAAGACCGGATTCCTGGTCTGGTGGGCATACCGCTTCATGCGATGCAGCTAAAGAAAAATATTCTCATCTGTGCCATTATCCGCAAACGTGAAATTGTCATACCAGACGGCAACGCTGTCATTGAAATGGGAGATTCTGTTGTCATTGTCTCCAAAGAACATCGGATCTCCAGTCTTAAAGATATTTTGAATTAGGCGGTACGAGATGAACAAAGGAATTGTATTTCATTATTTATCCAGGGCAATGCTGATCGGTTCGGTACTGTTTTTGATTCCATCGGCAGTGAGTCTGTATTTCCGGGAATATTTCTGTGCCGGAATATTTCTGCTTGTGGGCATTTGCGTGGCAGCGATATCCCTGCCCTTTTCGCTGATACACCCCAAAAATAAGAATATGTTCGCCCGGGAGGGCATGGTCATCGCAGCGCTGCTGTGGGTACTGTTCTCTATTGCCGGAGGAATGCCCTTCTATCTGAGCGGCTGTATCCCCAATTTCTGTGATGCTGTATTTGAAAGCGTTTCCGGCTTCACTACAACCGGTTCCACCATTCTGACAGATATCGAAACACTGCCAAAGGGCATGCTGTTCTGGCGTAGCTTTACCCATTGGGTTGGCGGCATGGGCGTACTCGTACTCGCTGTCGCCATTATGCCGTCCTCCAGCCACGCCTTGTATCTCATGCGTGCGGAATGTCCCGGCCCCCAGGTGAGCAAACTGGTACCCAAAGGGAAATTTTCGGCACTATATCTATACGCAATCTATACCGGACTGACCATTGTAACCATAATACTGCTGGCTGCCGGCGGAATGCCTCTTTTTGACAGCATCTGCCACGCCATGGGGATTGCCGGGACAGGCGGTTTCAGTATCAAAAACGCCGGCATTGCCTATTACAATTCCCCCTATCTGGAGGGTGTTGTGACAGTGACCATGCTGCTCTTCGGTATCAATTTCAGCCTGTATTATTTCATGCTGATCCGACGGTTCCGGGAAGTACGCAAAAACACGGAACTCAAGGTGTACCTGAGCATCTTTGCCATATTCACCGTATTCATTATGATAAACACCCAGTCCATCTATCACACTGTGGGAAAAGCATTCCGATATGCGGTATTTCAAGTAGCATCCATTATGACCTCCACCGGCTTTGCCACAGCGGATTATAACCAATGGCCCATGTTCTCCCAGATGCTGCTGCTGATTCTGATGTACATCGGTGCCTGCGGCGGTTCTACTGGCGGTGGATTCAAGGTACAGCGGTTTGTGATTCTCTGCAAAAGCGGTGCGCTGTCCATGCGGAAAATGCTGCACCCCAATTCTATTAATTCTATCAAATCCGACGACAAAACCATGAATGAAGAGACGGTATACGGCGTGATGCATTATCTGATCCTCTATCTAGGCATCGTTCTGGCATCCATGCTCCTGCTGTCCCTGAATGATCTGGATTTCGGGACAACGATCTCGGCAGTTTCCACCTGTGTGAACAACATTGGTCCTGGCATGAACCAAGTAGGACCCATGGAAAATTTCTCCTTTTTATCGGACTTTTCCAAGATCGTGCTGACGGCGGATATGCTCTTGGGACGTCTGGAATGTTTGCCCCTGCTGATCCTATTTGCACCGTCTGTCTGGCGGAAGAATTTTTAAGATGATACCAAAAACGCATCTGAACCGAAAATTCAGATGCGTTTTCATTTATCTTAGAGTCTGTTCAGTATCTGGGCGTGCGCAGATTGCGCAGTCAGATTTTTTGGGAGATGAAGTGAAAAACGGAGGAAATCCTTTGTGGATTTCCGAGTATTTTCGCAAAATCTCCCAGAAAAGATGCAAGCAAGATGCGTGCGAAAAGATGCTGAACAGGCTCTTACGGCTTGTCCGCATACACTGTATCTGCAAGCTGCTGCTGCGCTGCTGCAAAATCCACCTGCAACACTGATTCGCCGCCAATATCCGCACCGCTGAAGGTGCCGTCTGCAGGGATCCGCTGCTGCGCCATATCATGGCTGATCAGCTTAAAAGGCGTTGTCACCGCATATCCATACAGTGCACCCACAGAGAGATTGGTAGTCATCTTCGGCAGAGCCGACATACAGATAGATGCCAACCGCAAGGGGTTCTTTTTCGCCTTTTCCATGACCTGCTGCATGACTGTCCGCTGCCGCTCGGTACGCTCAAAGTCCGCATTTCCCACATAGCGAATACGGCTATAAGACAGCGCCTGTTTACCGTCCAGCGTCAGTGTACCGCCGCTGTCCAGCAGATCGTCCTCCCGGTCGTCACCCATGATCTCGTTGACCTCGCTAATAAGGATCTCATTGACTGCCTGGGCTTCTTCATCAGAAATGGTCAGTTCCACGCCGCCCACGGCATCTATCATTTCCGCACAAGCGGCAAAGGTGATCATAACATAATCGTCAATATGTACATCATAGTTGGATTCCAGTGTATCCATCAGCAGCTCCGGACCACCGTAAGAATATGCCGCATTCAGTTTTCCGCTGCCGTTTCCGGGAATTTCCACGTAGGCATCACGCATAAAAGACGTCATGTAGATCTCCTTGGTTCTGGAATTCATGGAGACCAGGATCATGGAGTCCGACCGTCCCCGTTCCTGTTCCGGATCTCTTGTATCCGTGCCGATGACCAACACATTTTTTACATAAGAGGCATCCAGGCTGCCGCTTGTGACGCTGCGTTCTCCGGTGGAGACACGGTTCATCCCCAGAATACCCACCATGGCGATTGCTGAATACAACAGAAACAGCGCCACGATCAGGGTGATCACCAGCTTCACGATACGCCCCAGCAGTGATTTTTTCTGCCGACGGCGAGGTGCGCTTCTCTGCCGGGATACAGGTTCCGGAGCACTTTGCCGGGACTGTCTCGGCGGTGGGCTCTGCCTCTGAGAAATAGACCGCCCAGGCTGACTCTGTCTCTGAGGCTGGTGATAACTGGACGGTGCGGACTGTCCCCACTGCGGCGGTCGCTGCCCGGAGGCAGACCGATTTTGCTGAGGCGGTCTCTGTCCCGATGCCGGCTGACGATACTGGGAATTTGCAGGGGCACTGCCGGAGCGTGAATAATTTCCCTGTGCCGGACGGTTCTGCTGTCCATAGCCGCCGGGAGCACTCTGTCGAGGACGCTGTCCCTGAGGATAACCGCCCTGTCCATAACTATTTTGCCCGTAGCCGTTCTGAGGATATGACTGCTGAGGGTAGCCATTTTGCGGATAACCATTCTGGGGATATCCGTTCTGAGGATAACCGTTTTGAGGATACCCATTCTGTCCTGCCTGTCGCCGTACCTGTCCAGCGTTCAGCTGCTGTGTATCATACTGATCCGTAGGCTTCTCAGATTCTGCCACACGGAAAAACATGGTCTCTTCCCCGTCTGTATTGTCCCCGTTTTTATGATATTTGTCCATATTCAGACTCCTTTCCGTGGGTCAGTTTTTTCTTAGACAAATTCGAAAAATATTTCGTTGCAAACATCCCACTGGGATGTTTGCAAAGCTTAACTTACTAAAATGGTTCACGAGGGGAAAGCGGACAAGACCGCTTTCCCCTCGAAAAGCTATCGCTTTTCTCACCCCTATTCCCCGCGGCGCAAGAGAATGCGCCAGGGTGTTTCGCCGTCTGCGGACGGCGACTAGGGACGCTGTCCCTAGACTCTGCCAGGGCTTACGCAGCCCTGAACCTGCGCCAGCTGTGCTCAGCTGGACCAGCATGATATGCACCCTTTCTTAGAAACTTACAGTAAATTTTCTTTTTTTGCCTTTTTCATCTCATCGTATCCGCACCGCAAGCGCTGTGATCGCTGTAAGAATCAGGTGATACACAAAGAAAAACTGCGCTGTCACCTCTTCATAGGCTCCGGTAACAATATGTATCATCGCCAGAGACAAACCCAAAAGCGCTGATACGATCTGCAAAATCACACCGATCACTGCCGCACGTCTCACCCGGCGTGCGCCCAGCAACAGTCTGGCTGCACCAAAACCCTTGCCGCCCACCGTCATAGAAGCGCTGGCACAGCCCAAATCGGCTGTCTCCCGCTGAAAAAGATTGTGCATAGACGTGGGAATGATCTTCATAAGATGCTCCGAAAAATCGAACAGGGATGCCAGACGGCGCAGGGATACAGAACTATCCACGCTGCGGATCACCAAAGCAATGCGTTCCTGCCGCAGCGCCTGCATCTGCCGGCGCACCATAGGGTCAGCAGTGATGCGAATAGAAAACATAGCGGAAAGCACACCGCTGACAGAGAGATACAGCACATCGCCGTTACCCTCTGCAAGCTCTGCCTCCCTTGTCTTCGTGGGAAGTCCTTCAATATTGTGATTCGCCATCATTTCCCTGCCGCCGAAGAGTACCCGGCGGTTGGCGATCCAGCCGCACAGTCCCAAACCGTCCTCACAGACGAATTCTTCCACTTCACGCAGTGCCTCATGATCCGGGATCATCTCCGAAAATGCACTTTTCAGCATACTTTCTGCATGGTGCACCAGACTGGCGGCATCCAGCAGTACCTCATCCATTTTTGCACCAGAGAACACTTTCATTCCCTGGATCTGCACCGAGCCATTAGGAAACAGATCGGTTGCCTCCACCAGCAGGGCGTTGGTATCAAAGAAATCATCCACACTTTGATAGCCCAGCATAGCACTGTCAGAAGCTGCCGCCTTTTTGGATTCTCGTTCCAAAGGGAGATTGACCACCAATGCGCTGGCAACACAACAGCCGGCTGTCATGAGCATCGTCAATACCGAGAGAAGAAAACTCAGCCAGAGCATGTTGAAAGATGTGCCCATGCGGATCAGCGTCATACCCACTGCCACTACCAGTGCGATCCCGGCGCAGACCGGCGTCATGGGACGGCATAGGGCATCTGCTATATCTGTGGAATACGTATAACGCAGGATATCACAGAGAGAATCTGCCTTGCGCACCGACGTCACAATAGGAAAATCGTTGAGCACGCCCCGTGTCAACAACTCTGCCGTTTCCTCCTGGGAAACATAGGAGAGTACACGTTTCTGCCCGGTACGGGAGATCACATTGCAGTTGCGCAAAGCACGCCGCACCACCAGAAGCCGTCCGACGGCATTGCAGAACAGTGCCATCAGAGCGCAGGGCACATAGAGATGCACCGTTTCCGCTGCCAGCACTGACGGGGAAATGACTGCACAGACCGCCCCTGCCATTGCCGGCAGAAGGGGCAGCACTGCCATGCTGTCGCTATCCGCATGAAAACGCAGAAAATTCCACAATCCGTTTTTGACTGTGGGAAAAGCCACACCCAGACCAATTGCAGCCAGAAGCAGCTGTGCAATGGCATAACCACGTGGCGTCAGCAACTGAGTTAGTGCACCGCCGCCTACCGTCTCGCTCAGCGCCATAATACCGCCCAAGAGCGTCAGGAGCAACAGGGCGAGGAAACGGAAAAATACCACATTTCGCAGACTGTTCAGATTTTTCCGAATGGCTTCCAGATCGTCCGGTTTCTGTTTCTGGACATCCTCGCCGAAAGAGTGACTGCGCACACGCTGACGAATGGCACGAAATTTTCCAGTTTCCTGATTTTCCTGATAATAATACCCCTGATCTTCTTCCCAGCGCCGCCGGGAAGAAGGCGCTTGTTCGCCGGTGTCAAATCCGCTGACACGCTGAAACTCGCCGGTCACAGATTCCTTGGCGTAAGATACATCTGCCGTTCTGCGTCGTCTTTTTCGGCTTTTTTCCTTCGCACGAGTGGAATCCTGCATCTGCCGGATGCTGGGACGATGCTTTTCCCCATCAAAAGGCATCTCCCCTTCCGGTTCCAGGAGCTTCACAGCACCGTCATAGGCTTCGTCGCTGCTTTCCAGATAAGCAGCATTATAGTTTTTCGCTCCGGCGGCATTGACAAAGGATACATTTTCCCGGCGCAGCTGCTGTGTGGGAAAGCGTTCCCGGAGTACCGGTGCTGCCGATTCATACCGTGCCGCCTGCGCAGCTTTGTTCGCCTTAATATGAGAAATAGTGGACTTGATATCCACCAGATCCTCCTGTCCCTCCTGAGATTCCTCCGGAACCACTGCACGATAGCTAGAATTTACCTGATGCAGCGGACGGTTTGAAGTTGCCACTTCCACCAGCTTCTCTGTCTCCAGCGTACCATGGGAAAGGGGCTGTTCCTCCGTCCGACGAATACCGGAACGTTTCCCATCAGCGCTGTATTCATTGAGGATCTCTTCTAATGTAAATTTATGATCTGCCATAGTTTCTCCTGTTGAGCCTGTTTCCTGAAAACAGGGATAGGCTCTTATGTACCCGGCGCCATCCGCTGGCGCACTGCTTCATACAAAAAGATTCCTGCCGCCACAGAAGCATTCAAGGAATTGACCTTTCCACGCATAGGCAAGCTCAGCATCCCATCGCAGGTCTCACTGACCAGCCGGCTCATACCAAAGCCCTCCGAGCCGATGACAAAGGCTGTACCGCCGGTGAAATCAGTCTCTGTATAGGACGTGCCGGCGGCGTCTGTCCCGTAGATCCAGACGCCGTGTTCCTTGAGTGTCTCCATTGCTGCCACCAGATTGGAAACGCGTGCCACCGGAAGCCAGCTCGCTGCTCCGGCAGAGGTCTTTCCCACAGTCAGAGTCAGTGAGGCACTGCGGCGTTTCGGGATAATGACACCGTGTGCGCCTGCCGCTTCTGCGGTACGGATAATTGCCCCCAGATTGTGGGGATCCTGAATACCATCGCAGAGTACCAGCAGAGGCGGCTCGCCCCGGTCTGCGGCATTCTGGAGCAGTTCCTCCAGGGAGACATACTGCCCGCAGGCACCTTCTGCCGCAACGCCCTGGTGCACCGCACCGCCGGTCAGCTGAGACAGTTTTGCATCTGTGACCATCTTCACAGGAATCCCCCGATCTTTCGCAAGAGAAATGATCTCCTGCAAACCGCCGCTTTCCTGGCTGACATATATGGTATCCACTGCTGCACCGCTGCGCAATGCCTCCAATACCGGATTCCGTCCGGCGATCCGTTCGTTTTCGGATACATCCTGAGGACGGGGTGTCCGGTGTTTCTGTGATTTTTTCTGACTCATTGCGTTCCTCCTGGATTCATTCATGCTGTCCGGTTCTGCAAAATATCTGCTTTCCCGGACGTTCTTTTCCATTATAGCATGACTTTCGCAAAAAAACAAGCGTAATTTGACGCATCTTCAAAGCAAGCTGCGAATTTTTGTTCTTGAATTAGGAATTAGGCGTTAGGAATGAAGAATGGCGGTGTTCGCTGCGCTCACGAATCTAAAATTAGTTCAAATTTTGCAATTTATAATTCATCGCTGCAGGCGATACCACCATTCCTAATTTCCATTACCGCACCAAAAAGCAGACCACTGCCGTTCCCACACAGCTGAGCAGCACCAGCAGCAAAGAGCGCAGCCAGGCACGCCTGCCGGATCTTGCCGGGGCTGCCTCCATCAGCAGTGCATCTGCATCCGCCTGAGATAGCTGCTGGGGCAGTTGAGTGATACCCGGCTTGAGATAAAAGACCGCCCGTTCAAAGTACAGGCTGTCCGGATGATTCACTTCAATGATCTTCTTCTGCACGCCCTTTACCATATGCACTTCCTCCTATTTTCCCTAAGGCAACACCGCACAAAGACCGCCTGACGGCTTTGCATGTCATATGCTTGCATATTTTCCGTCATATTTCACAAAAATGCTCGTGAATACACAAAGTACTTGTGCCCGTGGGTATTCACTCCGCTTTTTGTTTCATCTGACATGCAATCTTTATGCGGTATTACCTTAGATTTCAGTAGGAGTATGTGCACTTTATGAAAGCTTCAAACAAGAAAAATCTGATTTTCCACAAAAAGCGGTTTTTCGACGGCAATATTTGTGGAAAACTCTGTGGAAACAGTGGAAAATCCATTGTGTTTTCCAGTTTCTTTCCCCTTTGTGGAATCCTGTGGAACTATCCCTTCG
This sequence comes from Ruminococcus sp., assembly GCF_019417665.1. GTDB lineage: Bacteria > Bacillota > Clostridia > Oscillospirales > Ruminococcaceae > Ruminococcus_C. The sequence continues at coordinate 44,144 of NZ_DXUU01000016.1, read as the reverse complement.
GGAGGTTATATTTTATTCACATTCCGGTGCTGTCAAAGGCATGGTCAGCGTATCTGTCCGGAACGGTGCTGCCGGGATACCATTTGTGCCGTAAAGGGTCACTGCACCATAATTTACCCAGTTATAACGCACGAAGCAAGGTGTCGGAACTGTATCGCTGGTCAAGTGCACTGCATTGCCGTCCAGTACTGCCTGCGCCGGATAATATACCCCATCCGCACCGGCAAGCTCAAAGCCTGTGGGCTCGCCATGCCATTCCATGCCCTGCTGTGCATGATCAAACCAGACGGTCATGGTATCCCCGGAGACTGCGCTGCTGCGGTACATAGGTCCGAATGCTGCCAGATCCCGTTCGCCGTATACCAGATGTCGTGCCAACAATGCCAGACGATGTCCCACCGGATGCTTGTCCGTGGGATGGATATTCCCCAATTCGCCGCAGTCCAGGGTCACTGCGATACCAGTATTTTTCACTGTGCGGTAAACACGCATCTGTGCTTCACGTAGTTTGCTCCAGGTGCCGTTTTCCGGAGCGTCCTCATAGGCAAACATAGGCAGCTGCACCAGCAGGAAGGGCAGGGAATCGTCTTCAAAATCATGCCGCCAGCGAGAGATCATGACAGTCAGCAGGGTGGCGTAGGTATCGGGACGATGATCATCATTTTCGCCCTGATAGTAGAAAAAGCCGCGGAGGGTATAGGGTGCTACACGCTTGAGCATGGTATGATACATGCCAGCCGGACGATAGGGACTTTTCACGCCCATAGGCCCTGGCCAGCGATTTTCACCACAGCGGCGGATCACTTCGTCCCACTTCATATTGCCGTCCTCCTGGTAGCACTGTTCCATGCGCTTTGTCCAGGCGGTATGATATTCCACATATTCGTCATAGGCAGCGATCATCTCGGCATCTGTCTTACCTTGAACCGCTTCACGATAATCATCCAGATAGGCATGACCTGCGGCATGTGCCTGTAAATCCGTCTCCGGCATCCAGCAGCTCACGGAAGATCCGCCGAAGTTACAGCCAATAATACCCACGGGAACGCCCAGCTTCCGCACCAGTTCCTTTGCCGCCAGGTATGCCACAGCCGACCAAGTGCCACAGGCTTCCGGCGAAGCCTTCTGCCAGCAGCTGTTCTGAAATTCTTTCTCATAAGCTGCATCCACAAAGGTATTCCGGGGCACTTGGAAACAGCGCACGCCGGAATCTGCACAGTGTTTCAGTTCCTCAGCGCCGCCCTTAGCGTCCTTCAGCATAAATTCCATGTTGGACTGTCCGCCGGCAAGCCAGACCTCGCCGAATGCCACGTCTGTAAAAATACGATCATTGACAGTCAGGGTGCAGTCTGTGCCTGCGCTCATGGGCGGCAAAGTCACACGCCATGTTCCATCGGGAGCAACTGTTTCGGCTGCAAAGCGGTTTCGTTCCGGTACAGAAACAGTCACAGTCTCGCCCGGCTTTCCCGTGCCGAACACGGCGATATTTTTGTCACGCTGCAGGATCATATGGTCAGAAAAAATAGGAGAACAATGAATCATTTTCAGATCCGCCTTTCTATGTTCAGAATCAGATAGGTTTATTATACAAGGTTTTCTGAAAGATGTCAATGCAGCGGTTGACATTCCCTCTCGCACATGATACAATACCAAAAGATCAAAGACAACACCACACAAAAATCCGATACATTCCGGAGAAAGGTCGAAAAATAATGGCAAAACAGCACTGGAAAGGCAGCGTTCTGCTGGCACCCGTACCGCCCACCCTGGTCACCTGCGGCACGATGGAATCTCACAACGTTCTGACTGTGGCATGGACAGGCGTTCTGGCAACGCATCCGCCTATGACATATATTTCCGTTCGTCCCACACGGTATTCCTACGGCATCATCATGGAACACCGTGAATTCGTTATCAACCTCCCCACCTCCGCCATGATGCAGGCAACGGACTTCTGCGGTGTGCGCAGCGGCAAAGATGTGGATAAATTTGCGGTCTGTCACCTGACACCAGAGCCGGCACAAACGGTTCAGGCACCGCTGATCGCAGAATGCCCCGTGAATCTGGAATGCCGTGTGACAGACACGAAGGAAATGGGCACCCATACAGTTTTTGAAGCGGAGATCACCGGGGTCAATGTGGACGAAAAGTATCTGGACAGCAAGGGGAAACTAAACCTCCAGCAATGCGGTCTCATGGCGTATGCCCATGGGGAATATTTTTCCCTGGGACGCAAGCTGGGGAATTTCGGGGACTCGGTACGGAAAAAGAAGAAAAAGCATAAAAAAAACGTCTAATAAACAATGCATTAAAATAAAATTTTTAGATGGCATATTTCATCCTTATATAGTATTGTCTGAAGTTGACATGTAAATAAAAATTAGATCTATTAGCCATCCGAAAATCGTTACGCATTTTATAGATTTTTGATAGATCTCAATAGTTAATCCGTGATATCGACAAGCCCATTTCACCATCGAAGGCAATTCAATTTATCATATCATAATAAGTTTGCAAATAAAAAATATTTATTCATAAAAAAACCGTCGATTCATTAATGTAATAAAACTATAATAAAATCAAAGGGTAAATTTACGCAAAACCTTTTCTACATTTTTGAAAGAAAGATATAAAGTGATGAAGAAGATTATTTCAAAGTTTATGGCAAGTATCATTGCAAGTTCAATGCTTGCAGTGAGTGTTGGTACGATATCAGCAAGTGCAATCACGCCTTCAATTGTTCCAGGATCAGAATTCGATTACGAAGTATCTGTAGAGAAAGTCAGCGGATATACAAACCGCTATAAATTGAGCATTAATTCTATAAATAATCCTGGCTTTTGCATCTTAGGAATGTCCGTAACGTATGATAGTAATTGCGTGCCACTAAGCTATACTAAGTCCCCTTGGCTTAATGTTGGGATGGGAGATGAAATATCCACTATATTCATGGCTGCTGGGAGCGATAATCATTATGATTTCACCGTTGAATTAAATTTTACGATCAACGGTGATGCTGCAGCAGATCATGAATTTGAAGTTGGTGTTTATCGCTATAAGTCAGATTCTGAAAACTTAAATAAAGGCGATGAAAGCTATAAAGGTGTAGCAGTTGATGCTGCATTTGGCATCAAAGAAGGCATGGTCGGTGACCTGGATGGTGATGATGGAATTGGATTGAATGATGCTTATTTAGTAAAAACCATTTTAAGTGAAGTTCAGGCGGTAAGCACAACTACTGCCAAATTAAATGCACACTTAAAAGATAACCGTGCAGATTTAATTAGCGGTGGTAAATATTTAGGTTTGGTAAATAACGCTTATATAAGCGCTGCTATAGCAGATACAAATGGTGATGATATCATAGATTATGACGATTCAAATGAGATTTTATTGTATTACACACACGCATCTGTAGGCTCGTCTTATGCAAGTGATTATCTTGGAAAAGTTCCGTCTGTCAAGATAGTGTGCTAATCAAATTTGTATATTTTTAAGGAGGCTTTTATGAAAAAAAGAAAAGTAATCTCAGCTCTGACAGCCGCTGTGATGACTGTCTCCGCACTTCCCATCCTGTCCGCAAGCAGTGAAGAGACTGTTTATCCGCTCGGTGATGTGGACATGGACGGTTATGTCAGCGGTCACGATGCTGCTCTGCTCTCTCGCCATCTTCATGCTGGTGACGTCTCTTTTACCGAAAAACAACTGACGCTGGCTGATGTAAATGAAGACGGCACGGTAGATCAGGCTGATGCAGACTGGATTCATGAGAATCAGAAATATGCCCTAGGCGATATTATGAAAACCGGTTCTACTGATCTTACAGCAGCTTGGCTGATGCTGCGCATATATGCCCATACCAGTGTTGGCAATTCTTTAAATATCACGGATGAGCCTGTTTATGAATTCCCCCAAGGAGTTAGTTTCAGTATTTCAGGATGGGATACGAGAGAACCCGAAATCTATGCCTGTGAAGCCATTGGTACAGAGCAACGACTTGACCCAATAGAAGACGCTAAGCTGTATGAGGAAGTATGCCGAATCATGCTGTTTGATTCGTATACGCCCTATGAAGAGCTCTATCTCACACCACTAGAGTTTAACTTATTAGATCTTAATGCAGATGGTTTAATTACCATTGATGATGCATATAGCTTTCTCTGTTTTTATGCAAATTGGTCTGTCAATAAGGATGTTGAAGAAATATTCTTTTGCAATGGAAAATACTATTTTGACTCTGATGTAACCAAATAAACTTCCTATAGCTTACTTTATAAAAACCACCGACAGTGCGCTGTTGGTGGTTTTTTATGTTCTAAAACAATTGGAACGTTTTAATGTTCACTTTCAATCCGATTTTCTCGCTCCCTTGACTTTTTCAGCAGTTGTGTTATAATTAGAAGTATGCTGGAAGTATTGTCTTTTGTTTCGCATAACTTCTACTCTGACGGGCAAACTGAAATCAAAGGAAACACTGTACAAAGAACGCCGGCAGCTTTGTGCGGTATTGCCTAAAACCGTTTGCAAAGGAGCGAATCCCTATGTCAGAAAATCATAAGCACAATACTTCTGATCCCAAAACCAACACTGATGAGCAGCTGGATCAGGCACAGCTCATCGAAGAGACCGGTGCCGTCCGCACCCAGAACGCAAAGCATCTCATCCACTGTCTGACCGTGATCGGACAGGTGGAAGGGCACAATATCCTGCCGGACGACACCAAAACCACCAAATATGAGCATATTCTCCCGGCACTGGTCGCCATTGAACAGGATCGCAATGTGGAGGGACTATTGGTCGTCCTGAACACCATGGGCGGCGATGTAGAGGCTGGTCTTGCCATTGCAGAGATGATCTCCGGCATGAAAACGCCTACGGTCTCTCTGGTCATCGGCGGCGGTCACTCCATTGGCATCCCCATGGCAGTGAGCGCAGACATTTCCATGATCGTCCCGTCCGCTTCCATGACCGTGCATCCTGTCCGCACCAATGGACTGGTACTGGGAGTACCCCAGACCGTGGTCTATTTTGAAAAAATCCAGGAGCGCATCACCGGCTTTATCACCCGGAACAGTTCCATTGACCCCAAGACCCTGGAACAAATGATGATGAACACCCAGGAGCTTGCCACCGATATCGGCACTGTGATCTCCGGGGAAGAAGCTGTCGCCTGCGGTCTCATCGACCGGCTTGGCACACTCCACGATGCCATAGAAGCGCTCTATCATCTGATCGAAACCCGGGAGCCGAGATATCCCGACGCACTGCCGCCGGCATGATCGGCTTCTGCACAGAAAGGCAAACGAATTGGCACAGAAATCCGCTTCCACCAAAAAGAAAAAACCGGCGGCGAAAAAAAAGCCTGCCGCAAAAAAGACAAATGATAATACAGCACGCACTGCAAAAGAAGAGGCTCTGGAAAAACTGAACCGACAGCAAAACGGCAACACCAAATTTCAGTCTGTGATCTTATTTGCAAGCGCAGTGCTGTTTTTCCTCATTGCATTCATTCAGGGCAGCGCCGGCTGGTATGTCCTCCACCGGTTTGTCCGGGGGCTGTTCGGCTTTTCCATTATCCTGGTACCCATTATCCTGCTGGTGTCCGCCTATTATACGGAAAAGCGCACGGGCATGTCTCTCCCAAAACGGCTGATCTTCAGCCTGGGACTGACCATTCTGACCAGCAGCTTTGTACAGATCCTCTTTGTCGGCGAGATCGAGAAAAAATCCTTTTTCCGTGCTGTCGGCTACTTATACGAAACCGGCGCCGAGGACGCTTTTCAGAGCGGCGGCGTCATCAGTGCAGTCCTCGCCTATCCCCTCATCCGGATCCTCGGCACAACGGGAGCACGCATTCTCATTGTGGTTCTCCTCTTTGTCGCAATCATGTGGATGCTGGATCTGAGTATGCGCCAGCTGTTTCAATACATTCTTCTGCCCTTCCGCAAGCTGCGGGAACTCTGGCGGCGTGAACCGGACTGGGCAGATGATATCGATGAAAATGACATTCCCCCGGAAGAGCCGGAGTTTTTCCTCCCGCCGGAGGAATCTCCCAGAAAACGCCGCCGCAGAGAAAAAGCAGAACCCCAGCCGGAACCCATCCCGTCAGCAGAACCAGCTGTACCGGAAGTACCGGACTTTATACAGGACAGCTCTCCCCTGCCGCCGGATCTGGAGGCAATGATACATGACAGCTATGGTCAGCCTGACCCGGCAGAGCCATATACACCGGCATATGACATGGATGTAGACATTCCCCTGCCCCCGGACGGCGGCGGAAATGCTGCCATTGTATCCCCGGAAGAGCTGCTGACAGACCCGCCGGAGCTGTTTCAGCCGGAAGACGAATCCCCGGCGCAGGCAGCGCCACCGGTACCGCCGGTGCGTCCCTATCAGATACCGCCTCTGGACTTTTTGCAGACAGGCATCAGCCGTGCAGGGGACCCGGCTGCGGAACAGGAACTGAAAGAAAATGCCGGCATTCTGGCAGACACCCTGAAAAGCTTCGGTGTGACCGTGCGGATCACAGGCATTTCACGGGGTCCTTCTGTCACACGCTATGAGATCCAGCCTGCCGCCGGCATCAAGGTCTCCAAGATCACCGGTCTGGCAGATGACATTGCCCTTTCCCTGGCGGCACAGGGTGTCCGCATGGAAGCCCCCATACCGGGAAAGCCTGCCATCGGCATCGAGGTGCCCAACAATCACAAAGACACCGTTTCCCTCCGGGAAATCCTGGAGAGTGACAATTTCAAAAATTCCAAGAGCAAGCTGACCTTTGCCGTAGGACGGGACATTGCCGGAAATGCCATTGTGGGAGACATTGCACGTCTGCCCCATATGATCATTGCCGGCGCTACCGGTTCCGGTAAATCCGTCTGCACCAATTCCATTATCATGAGCATTCTGTACCACGCCACACCGGACGAGGTAAAGCTCATCCTCATTGACCCGAAGATCGTCGAATTCACGGTATACGAGGGCATTCCCCACCTGCTGATCCCGGTAGTCACCGACCCGAAAAAGGCTGCCGGTGCCCTGAACTGGGCAGTGCAGGAAATGCAGCGGCGGTACAATCTCTTTGCGGAACACAGCGTCCGTGACCTGGGAGATTACAACGCCGCAGCGGCACAGCCGGGCAGTGAACTAGAGCCCATGCCCCAGATCGTAGTAATTATTGACGAGTTGGCAGACCTGATGATGACCACTTCCAAAGAAGTAGAAGATGCCATCTGCCGCCTGGCACAGAAAGCACGTGCGGCAGGAATGCATCTGATCATTGCCACTCAGCGACCGACGACGGATATCATCACCGGTCTGATCAAAGCAAATATTCCGAGCCGTATCGCCCTTTCCGTCATGTCACAGGTCGACTCCAGAACCATCCTGGATACCGGCGGTGCGGAAAAACTGCTGGGACACGGTGACATGCTCTATCTGCCCAACGGCAAGATCAAGCCGGTTCGTGTTCAGGGCTGTTTCACTTCCACCAAGGAGATTGAAAAAGTGGTGGAATTCATCAAGGCACAGACACAGAGCAATTACAGCGATGAAATTATGGAACAAGTAGAACAGAATATTCCGGTCACCAAGGCAGAGCAGAAGGAGATGAAAGCCGCCGCCGAAACAAATGGTGCACCAGAGCCCGGCAGCGACGAGGATGTCCTGGAGCGTGCCATTGAAGTAGTTGTCGAAGCCGGACAGGCATCCACCTCTGCACTCCAGCGGCGGCTGAAGCTGGGCTATGCCCGTGCCGCACGGATGATGGATGAACTGGAACAAATGGGCATCATTGGTCCTTATGAGGGTGCAAAACCCAGAAAGGTACTCATGACCAAGGAACAGCTGGCGGAACGGAAAATGCGGAGATTACAGTGAATACGGAACATCCTGCGAGAAAGAAAAATCGTCTGGAGAACTATGATTATGCCTCCTGCGGTGCCTATTTTGTCACGATCTGCGTTGCCCTTTCCGACATCTGTTTGTGGGAAACTGTAGGGGCGAACTGCGTTCACCCGAAACTATCCAATATTGGCAAAGTTGTTTCGCAGGAAATAAAAAAATTAGATACCATATATCCCAACGTGATAGTCAATAAATATTGTATCATGCCAGACCACATTCACATGATCTTGTTGATTCTTCCCGATGAAAACGGGCGAACACAGTTCGCCCCTACATTATCACGGGTCGTTAAGCAATTCAAAGGTGCAATCACCAAACAAATCGGGTTTTCCATCTGGCAGAAATCCTTTTATGACAGAATCCTGCGAAATGAAAAGGAATACCGAAACGCATGGCAGTACATTCAGGATAATCCAATCAAATGGATCGCACAGCACTGTGATGATACATCAATCACGTAGGCGGATATAATTCGCCAGCAAACAGATATAATCCTATAGCCCCAAAAAGGAGGTGCACCCCATGACCAACTTTCTCCCTATCACAAAACAGGAACTCCTGGAAACCGGCGTATCCCAGCCGGATTTCGTCTACATCACCGGCGATGCCTATGTGGATCATCCCAGCTTCGGTGCGGCGATCATCACCCGACTACTCCAGTCCCAGGGCTACAGCGTGGCTGTCATTGCCCAGCCGAACTGGCACAGTACACAGGATTTCCAACGCTTCGGCGAGCCGAGGCTTGCCTTTCTTGTGACCGGCGGCAATATTGACTCCATGGTGGCGCACTACACTTCTGCTAAGCGCCGCCGCAGCAATGACATGTACTCTCCTGGCGGCAAGGCAGGACTTCGCCCGGATCGTGCCGTGATCACCTATTGTCAGCAGCTCCGGAAAGCATATCCCCATGCGGCAATTGCCATCGGCGGTCTGGAGGCATCCCTCCGGCGGTTCGCCCACTATGACTACTGGGACGATGCCGTTCGCCCGTCCATTCTCGTGGACAGCGGTGCCGACCTGCTCATGTACGGCATGGGAGAACACCAGATCACAGAACTGGCGCAGCAGCTGGCAGACGGTGTGCCGATTAGAGAAATCACCGGCATCCGGGGGACATGCTATCTTACCAATCCGGTGAACACCCCATGGGGTGCAGTGCAGTGTCCGGATTATGCCCAGGTCTGCCAGGATAAGAAAGCCTATGCTAAGGCGACTCGACAGCAGTATGACCAGCAGGACGAAATCACCGGCAAGACGGTGATCCAGCGCCACAGAGATAAAATGCTGGTGCAGAATCCTCCGGCACTGAGTCTGACGCAGGAGGAACTGGATGCCGTTTATGCCCTGCCCTACCAGCGGCGTCCCCATCCCATGTATGATGCGCAAGGCGGCGTGCCGGGGATCGAGGAGGTACAGTTTTCCATTGCCCATAACCGGGGCTGCTTTGGTTACTGCAATTTCTGTTCCATTGCCCTCCATCAGGGACGGCGCATTACCTGCCGCAGTGAGGAATCCATCCTGGATGAAGCAAAAAAGATCATTGCCATGCCCAATTTCAAGGGCTATATCCATGATGTAGGCGGCCCTACGGCAAATTTCCGGCTGCCATCCTGCAAGAAGCAGGAGAAAGCCGGCATGTGTGCAGGAAAGAAATGTCTTGCGCCAAAGCCCTGTAAGGCATTGCAGGTAGATCACTCGGAATATCTCCATATCCTGCGGAAACTCCGTGCCCTGCCCGGTGTGAAACGTGTGTTCATCCGTTCAGGCATCCGCTTTGACTATGTCATGGCAGACCCGGATGATACTTTTTTCAAGGAACTAGTGGCAGAACACGTCAGTGGTCAGCTGAAAGTTGCACCAGAACATGTCAGCAATGCAGTGCTGGACAAAATGGGCAAGCCTCACATCGAATGCTACGAGGCATTCCAGAAACGATTTTATGAGATCACGAAGAGCATTGGAAAAAAGCAGTATCTTGTGCCCTATCTCATGTCCTCCCATCCGGGGAGCACCTTGCAGGAAGCCGTGAAGCTTTCTCTCTTCCTCCGAGATCACGGACTGCATCCGGAACAGGTTCAGGACTTCTACCCTACGCCAGGAACCATCTCTACCTGTATGTATTACACGGAATTAGACCCCTATACCATGGAACCGGTTTATGTTCCGAAAACACCCCAGGAAAAAGCCATGCAGCGTGCACTGCTGCAATATTATCTGCCGCAGAACAAGCAGCTTGTGCTGACTGCACTGCGGCAGGCAGGACGGCAGGATCTCATCGGCACAAAGCCGGGCTGCCTTGTAGCACCGGATGCCAAGCCCCGTTCTGCATCCCATCCAAAACAACACAAAGGAGGTGCATCCCCACGAAATTCAAAACCATCACCCCGAAAAAAATCACGGCGCTCCTGACCGCATTTGCAGCACTTCTCCTGCCCGGCTGTACGCTGGAGGATATCGAGATCTATATGACCGATACCATCGACCAGGCATTCGGCGGCGAAGAGACCGTCGGAGAAGGCAGCTGCTCCGTCTATTTTCTGGACGTGGGACAGGGCGACAGTACACTCATTGTGACGGATACTGCCGCTGTCCTCATTGACGCCGGAGAACAGAGCGCCGGAGACGATATCCTTGCCGATTTACAGAAATACGGCGTCACCACGCTGGACTGGATCATCGGCACCCATCCCCATGCAGACCATATTGGCGGACTTCCGAAAATTCTGGAATATGCCGCAGCATATGACGATCTGACTGTTGCAAATGTCATGACCCCGGCACTGCCGGACAGCCAGATCCCCACCACCAGAATCTATGAAAGCTTTCTGGACGGCGTGGAGGCAAACGGACTGGAACTGACGGAAGCCGTCTCCATGACCATTGATCTGGGAAGTGCTTCGCTGGAGATCATCCCCTCGCCGGGAGAGGATTACAGTTCCCTCAATGACTACTCCATCTGCGCCTACTTAACCTGCGGCGAAACCGGATTTTTCTTTACCGGTGACGCCTCCAAGCCGGAGGAAACAGACCTGCTGGAATCCGGTGCACTGGATCATGTGCAGGCGGATGTCCTGAAGGTGGGACACCACGGCAGCCGGGAGTCCTCCACCGATGATTTTCTCTATGCCATCAATCCCAGCTATGGGGTGATCTCCTGCGGCTATGACAATTCCTATGGGCATCCCCACAGCGAAGCCATAGCACGGCTCACCAAATTCTGCGGCGAACAGATCTGGCGGACAGACGAAAATGGCACAGTCTGCATTCAGTCCAACGGACAGCAGCTGACTGTGACAACAGAAAAGTGAGGGACATTATGATCATCATTGACCGATTCGAAGGCGATCTTGCCGTACTGGAAACAGACAGCGGCATAATACAGGCAGCACGCAGTCTGCTGCCGGAAAATGCACGGGAGGGAGACATTCTCACCCAGACAGCAAACGGCTATGCAGTGGATGCAGAAGCCACACGGATACGGCGGGAAAAGCTCCTGGCACGTACCAAAAAATTAAAGAAACAGTGAGGTAATATGGAAACAGACCACTTATGTATCGGCGGCGGTCCTGGGGGCATGTTTGCAGCCCTGACTGCCGCCGGCAGCGGAAAACGCTGCATCATTCTGGAACAAAACGAACAGCTGGGACGAAAGCTGCGCATTACCGGAAAGGGACGCTGTAATCTGACCAACAACTGCGACAGAGAGACACTGCTCGCCAATATTCCCGGCAACGGGAAATTTTTGTACAGTGCCTTTTCCCGGTGTATGCCCCAGGATGTCATGGCATATTTCGAGGAATTGGGCGTACCCCTGAAAACGGAACGGGGAAACCGTGTGTTCCCTGTCAGCGACCGTGCGGAGGATGTTGTACAGGCACTCCAGAAAGCCATCCGCCGTGCCGGAATCCCGGTAATACGATGCAGGGCAAAACATCTCATTCTGGAGAATAACCGCTGCTGCGGTGTACGCACTGCGGACGGCAGAGAATTCCGGGCAGGGACGACACTTCTCGCTACTGGCGGCGTGTCTTATCCCAAGACTGGTTCCACAGGAATAGGGTATCAACTAGCGGAAAAAGCCGGACACAGCATTGTGCCGCCCATGCCGTCTCTAGTACCTTTGGTAACAGAAGAGACATGGTGCCGGGATGCCATGGGATTGTCCCTGCGGAATGTCACGCTCCGGCTGTATCGGGGAGACAAATGCGTCTTTGAGGAACTGGGGGAAATGCTCTTCACCCACTTCGGTATATCAGGTCCTTTGGTACTCAGCGCCAGTGCTGTTATGCGCAAGGGGCAACCGCAGGACTACCGCATGGAAATCGACCTGAAGCCAGGACTGACACCGGAACAGCTGGACAAGCGTATCCAGCGTGATTTGACGGACAGTCCAAATCGTGATCTGGGGAATATTCTCCACGCGCTGCTGCCGGCAAAGCTGATCCTTCCGGTACTGAAACTATGCCGGATTCCACCGGATACCAAGGCCAACAGTATGACACGGGAACAGCGGCTGACACTGGGAAAGCTGGTGAAGGCTGTACCGCTTCAGGTCAAAACGTTCCGCCCCATTGAGGAGGCCATTGTCACAAGAGGCGGCGTTTCTGTGCGGGAGGTCAACGCCAAGACCATGGAATCCAAGTGCTGTCCGGGATTGTATTTCGCCGGAGAGATTCTGGATGTGGACGGCTATACAGGCGGTTTTAATCTGCAAATTGCTTTTGCCACGGCATACAGCGCCGGACTTGCCATGAGCGAAGCCGATCAGGTATTATTTTAATATGGCAGGATAAGCGCCTGCTACCATAGTTTTTGTTCAATATTGAAATTATACATAAAGGAGTTACCTTATGAAAACGATTAACATTGCCATCGACGGCCCTGCGGGCGCCGGGAAAAGCAGTATTGCCAGAGAGGTGGCATCTGAGCTGGGATTTGTCTATGTGGACACTGGTGCGCTGTATCGTGCCATTGCCCTGTTCTCCACAGAATATTCTTCCCGTCGGGAATTTCTGAACGCACTGGAGGACGACTGCCATCTGGAAATGAAGTATTTCGGCGGCACTCAGTGCATTTTTCTAAACGGTGACAATATCACCGACAAGATCCGTACGCCGGAGATCTCCATGAAGGCATCAGAGGTTTCTGCCCTGCCGGAAGTGCGGGAATTCCTGCTGGAGACCCAGAAAGATATTGCACGAGAGTATAATGTCATTATGGATGGCAGAGATATCGGCACTGTGGTACTGCCGGACGCCGATCTGAAAATTTATCTGACGGCTTCTGCGGAGGAACGTGCCAGCCGCCGGTATCTGGAACTGGAGGACAAGCCTGATGCGCCGTCCTATGAGCAGCTTCTGGAGGAGATCAAACAGCGGGATTATAATGACATGCACCGTGAAGTTGCACCCTTGAAGCAGGCAAAGGATGCTGTGCTCATTGACAGCACAACGATGGGATTTCATGAGGTGTGCGAGGAAATCCTGGATCTCATTGAGGAACGGTTGGATCTGGAGTAAGTTGTTCTGAATCTGCTGAAAGAAGGGGCAAACTGGATCAGCATGATGAGCACCCTTCGTGAAAACGGTTAAGAAACATTTTTAGATTTTACAATTTCACTTGAAAAGGAGGTCATCACTTGCCTTATCCCATTGTCGTATTTTTCTATCGCATCGCCTATTACATCGTACGGTTTCTGTTCCTGTTCTACTATCGCATCCAATTCGAGGGACGGGAAAATGTACCGAAAAAAACTGCTGTCATTTTCGCTTCCAACCACCGCAGCTACCTCGACCCGGTACTCGTGGCAATGGCAGCACCCCATCCGTTCAACTATATCGCAAAAGAACCGCTGTTCAAAAATCCCGTATTCGGCGGCTTTATCCGGTTCATGGGTGCATTCCCTACATCCAACAGCAAGGATCCGTCCTATGACATGCTCTCTGAGGCAACACGCCGTCTGGAAAAGCGCCGCCATCTAACCATTTTCCCGGAAGGCACTCGTCACACAGACGGCAAAGTGGGCAGAGGTAAAAGCGGTGTTTGCGTCCTGGCAGCACGCAGCGGCAAGCCGGTCGTTCCTGTGGGATTGATCTTCGATTCCAACAATCTTCACTTCCGCAGCCGTATCTGCGTCCGGGTGGGAAAACCCATCTATGCCGCTGACTACGGACTGGACGAAAACGCCACGCCCCACGATATGCACGCCATGCGCAAGGATATTATGGATGCTATCCGGGAAATGGTGGAGGAAGATCCGCCCTTTCCCATTCTCCACGACGAACCAAAAAAACGCACGTCCATTGAAATTGCGCAAAAGCAGCGCCGTGCCGAATTGAAACAGAAAAGACAGGCAGATACATCTGCCCCTGAAAAAACGGAGGACTAAACCATGGCTCAGATCACCGTTGCCGACTCTGCCGGATTCTGCTTCGGCGTAGACCGTGCCGTAAAGCTCTGCTACCAGGCACTGGAACACTATAAATCCGTGGCCACTCTGGGACCCATTATCCATAACCAGAATGTGGTCGACGACCTGACTCAGAAAGGTGCCCGTATCGTTCATTCCATTTCAGAACTTCAACCCGGCGAATGTGTGGTCATTCGCTCCCACGGTGTCAGCGCCGATGTCTATGCAGAACTGGAACGTGCCGGAAATCCCTATGTGGATGCCACCTGCCCCTTTGTTGCCAAGATCCACCGCATTGTGGAAAAGCATACTGCAGACGGAGATTTTGTCCTCATTGCCGGAGATGCAAATCATCCGGAAGTCGCTGCGATCGTTGGACATTGCAAAGGAAATTGCTTTGTTTTTGAAAGTGAAGAAGCCCTAAACAATTTTTTTCAAAAAAAATTATCGAATTCGTATAAAAAGCTTGCAATTGTTGCGCAAACAACGTATAATATATTAGTATGGGAAAAGTGTTTAGAAGCTCTTCCCAAGGACAACCCGAATATTATGGTTTACGATACAATCTGCCACGCAACTCAAGTGCGGCAGTCCGACGCAGACAAACTCTCTCGCAAGTCAGATTTAATGATCATTGTGGGCGGCAGACACAGCTCTAACACCGTAAAGCTGTATCATGTCTGCAACAGAAACTGTAGGTCTTATCATATTGAGAATTCGGATGAGCTTTACACTTTAGACCTATGTAATGCCGAGAAGATCGGGATTACAGCCGGCGCGTCCACACCGGCACATATCATTAAGGAGGTTCAACAAACTATGACTGAAATTATGGATAACAACACCATGGAGGAGGACATCAACTTCGCCGAAGCACTGGATCAGTCCTTCAAAAAAATACATACAGGGGAAAAGGTAAAGGGTACCGTCTGCTCGCTGAACAATACGGAAGCTATCGTAGATGTCGGCACAAAGCACACTGGTTATGTACCGCTGAGCGAACTGACAGACGATCCTTCCAAGAAGCCTGCTGATGTTGTTGCTATCGGCGACGAGCTGGATCTGATCGTAACCAAGATCAACGACCAGGAGGGTATTGTGACCCTGTCCAAGAAAAAGGTCGATGAGATGAAGGGTTTCGAAGAGATCATCAAGGCGAAGGATGAGGGTGCAATTCTGGAAGGCACCGTAAACGCAGCTGTCAAGGGCGGCGTGATCATCACTTATGCCGGCGTTCGCGTATTTATCCCGGCATCCCAGAGCGGTCTGCCGAGAGGTGCAGAGATGGATTCTCTGGTAAAGACCACCCAGCGTTTCACCATCCTGGAAGTCAACGAACACCGCAGAAGAGCTGTCGGCTCTATCAAGGCTGTTCTGAAGGCTGAAAAGGATGCCGCAAAGGAAGCATTCTGGGAAACTGCTGAAGTGGGCAAGGTATACAAGGGCGAAGTCAAGTCCCTGACCAGCTACGGCGCATTCGTAGATCTGGGCGGCATCGATGGCATGGTTCATATCTCCGAGCTGTCCTGGAAGCGCATCAAGCACCCCAGCGAAGTTGTCAACGTGGGAGACTACATTGAAGTATTCATCAAGGATCTGGATCGTGAAAACAACCGCATTTCTCTGGGCTACAAGAAGCCGGAGGACAACCCGTGGGAGAAGTTCAAGGCAAACTACAGCGTTGGCGATGTGATCCCGGTTACCATCGTTTCCATCACACCTTTTGGCGCATTTGCACAGATCATTGACGGCGTAGACGGTCTGATCCACATTTCTCAGCTGGCTGACAAGCGTGTTGAAAATGTCAAGGATATCGTTTCTGTTGGCGATACTGTTGATGTTAAGATCATTGACATCGACATCGAGAACAAGCGCATCTCCATCTCCATGCGTGCTCTGCTGGAGGATGAGGACGTTGCTGAGGACGAGGAATAATCCCAGTCCAGAGATTCTTTTTTGACAAGGTAAAATAAAAAGCGGCAGTGTGGCTTTTGGCTGCACTGTCGCTTTTTTATTTATAAGGATAATTATAAAAGAATAACTGTCTTGCGTTTCCAGCCCAAACAGTTATTCTTTTTATTTTCTCACATCGGCGATCCACCGCCAGGGCATATTTTTCCAATGTTCCCCAGCATAATCAATGCCCACACGCACATCGGTGCGCAGTTCCGGACGAAATCCATCGTCTGCGATCCACAGATCCGGGCAGGTGACAAAACTGTCCCCATTCAATGCCTTGTCGATTTGCAGGTATTTTGTCAGTTTTGCCGGACCATTGTGGATCTCTCCTGCACGAAAGAGCACACCCTGGGGTTGTTCCGGCTCGCCTGTAATGACATTCATCAGCCAGTGCATCCCGTAACAGAGATAAATATAGATCACGCCGCTTTCCCGATAGAGCAATTCTGTCCGGGGCGTTCTGCCTTTGGAGGCATGACAAGCCAGATCTTCCTCGCCCCGGTATGCCTCTGTCTCGGCAATACGCTCCTGCAAGATCGTCCCGTCAGGCAGCCGGCGCAGGAGCAGTTTCCCCACCAGATCTGGAGCAACTTCCAGGCAGTCCCGGTGGAAAAAGGCTTCGTTCAGTCGTATAGGCTGCATGGTATCTCCCCCTTTTTCTCATATGATTTACACTTATTTATACCATTATTCTTGTTCCATCTGTTTTGGCATCACATACAACGTATGTTGATTAGAAAAAATCACCATCCCCGGCTTTGCACCTGCCGGTTTTATGGGCAGATATTTTTTATACCAGACCTACACATTTTTCCTCCACCATTCGCAGGATGTCGTATGTACATAATCTCTCTGTCAGTATAGTGTGACCTTAAATGCGTTTCAGACTTTCTTCCAAGAGCATAAATCTTTTCAATTGTTTTGAATATATCCAAAAGATCATCAATATATTGAATTCCTTTTTTCATTTCGATTTCTGTTGGAGTTCGATTTGTCTTTAAATTCCCTGCTTTATGAGGATGAAGGGGGTAAATATTCCACATTAGAGGCATAAATTCCACTTGTTCCAGAACGTCCCAAATAATTGTAGCGGATCCTTCTTTCTGATAGCTTGTCTTCTTTTCATCAGTTATTGCATAGCCTTTTCTCTTTCCCAACACCAAATTATCTATTTCCATCATATTATATTCTGCTGTAAATGGAACCCCTGTCAATGCACACCCTCTATAACCGGGTGCTTCACCAACTAATAGAATTGTAGGATTAATTTCAAAAAGCTTAGATAAATATATCCCTAAGTTTTTACAACAAATTGAATTTAGGTATTGATTTTCCACTAAATCGCTCTCCGGCATTTCCATGCTTAACTTTTCCACAAATTTTTCTATTGTCATACTATAACAAATCTCCTTTCGGCGTCACATATAGCGTATGCTGGTTGGAGAAGATCACCATCCCCGGCTTTGCACCTGCTGGTTTTTTCACAAACCTAACCGGGCAATAATCTACCGGAACTTGTGCGGAATCCCGTGCCTTACTGTGATATGCCGCCAGCTGCGCCGCTTCCTCCAATACCTGCTGAGACGGCTCTTTGCCCCCGGTCTCCAGAATCACATGAGAGCCGGGAATATTCTGGGTATGCAGCCAGATGTCGTTTTTATTTGCCGTTTTCAGGGTTAGCTGATCATTCTGGCGGTTGTTGCGTCCCACGAGAATCCGTGTGCCGTCCGAAGCTGTAAACTCCATAGGCGGCAGGGATTTCGGCGGCTTGCCCTTGCGCCGCAGAAGCCGCAGATACCCCTGTTCTGCAAGCTCTGTGCGCAGCTGTTCCAGATCATTTTCCGTCTCCGCACGGCTCAGCACATCCAGTACGCTGTCCAGATATGCCAGTTCTTCCCTGCCCTTTGCAATCTGCTCGGTCAGGATCTTTTCCGCCGTACACGCCTTTTTGTAAGCCTGATAATATTTCTGCGCATTCTGCGGCGGCGTCAGACGGGCATCCAGTTCAATGGTAACCGTGGGGCACTCTGGGTCGTAGAAATCTTCCAGTTCTGCCGTGGTATCACCCTTGTGCAGCCGGTAGAGATTCGCCGAAATGAGGTCAGCCTTATGCCTCAAGGCGTCCTTTTCCTCACAAGCGTCCAGTTCCTCCGACTGGGAAACAATACGCCGCTGGATACGCTCTGTGGCGTGGAGCAGCAGATGGAACAGGTCATTGGCACGCTGTTTCAGTCTTGCTGCATGGTCACGGCTGGCGAAAAATTCATCCAACAGTTCGCACGCCGACGGCATGGTTTTCGTCACCATAAGCGTACCATACTGATGCAGAGGCAGGAAGGAGAAGTCCTTGAGCTGTCCTTCCCGGGTGCTGACCATGGTGTAGACTTCCGTGCCCTGCTCCAGCATTTCCTTGGAGCGGTGGATGGTATAGCACAAACGATCTCTCTGATCGTCTGTAAGCGCTTCTGCACGGCACGCTGCGCCCTGTCCGGCGTAATATGCCCATTCCCGGACAAGCACCGGAGAAACACCCTCAAAGGTCTGTAGGAGCGCCTTAGACAGCTCTGCATTTTTCGAAGCAACTACAGTACATATCTCCTCGTCAGAAGCGGTCAGGAAATTCAGGCGGTCGTCCCGGGGCGGCATTTTATAGGTAACGCCCGGCAGTACCAGACGCTTGCTGGACATGGTGGCATCCACACGCTTCATGCTGTCGATGACAATGCCTTTTTCATCAATGAGGATCAGGTTGGAGTACCGCCCCATGATCTCACAGGCAAGCGTCAGCTGTACCACATCTCCCAGTTCGTTGACGCAGGAAAAGTCGAAGTACAGCACACGCTCCAAACCGTCCTGGCGGATATCCAGCAGCTTGCCGTTCCCAAGGCGTTTCCGCAGGAGCATACAGAACATAGGCGGCGTTTTCGGATTTTCCACTGTCACCTGGGTCAGGTGTACCCGTGCCCGGTCTGCGGCGCAGGAAATAAGGATCTTTGCTCCGCCGGTACGGCTGCGAAGTGCCAGGATCAGCTCTTCCCGTGCCGGCTGGTGAATCTTTTCAATACGGGAATCAATGAGCGGCAGAAGTTCCTGCCGTACTGCGTGTAAATATGCACCGTCTAATGCCATGTGTTTTCATCCTTTCTTTTGGTGGAATCCAGCGATACGATTCAAATCCATTTGTCCGCAAGTTCGTGTTTTATTTTTTCAACATTCCTGTTCCTCATTCTCCGGCATCCACCACCCGATACTGCAAAACCTCAAAAGAAATCTGTGTGGACAAGCTTTGCAGTTGTTCCAGCCGAGCATGTTCTTCCCGTCCGGTCTTGTAATAATAGGGCGTCATCTGGAACAGATTCTGGATATCCTCCGGGTTGTCCAGCTTCAGCCAGCTGTCCACATACTCCGCCTGTATCAGCTCGAAGCCCTCCAGGGCATAATCCCGGACGGCATTGGGATAGGGCACATCGTAAATTGCCTCTTTCAGCCCCCACAGGTGCTGCTGACCGGGGATCACCATCATCATCACCCCGTTTTTCCGCAGTACCCGGCGGTATTCCTCGCCGCAATAGGGTGCAAAAATGGTCATGAGCAGATCACAGCAGTGGTCAGTTACCGGCAGATGGTAGACACTCCCCACGGCAAAATGCCCATCCGGGCAGCGTTTGGATGCCGCATCCGCAGCACTTTTGGAAATATCCACACCGTAGATCTGCATAGGCATATTCCCCTGTTCCAGTGCCTTCGCCACACCCTCTGTATAATACCCCTCGCCGCAGCCGGCATCCAGCAGTACCCCTCCGGCTCTGCCGTAGCGCAGCGCTGCCTGTTCCAGGGCATTGCGCAGCGGCGCATAGTGTCCGGCATCCAGAAACTTCCGCCGGGCACGCATCATCACCGCATTGTCTCCGGAATTCTTTGCGTGCTTACGGTTCGCCGGAAGCAGATTCACATAGCCGCTCCGTGCCATATCAAAGGTATGTCCCTTGGTACAGCTCCAGCACCGCCCCCGATGCTGCATAAAAGTACCGCAGACCGGGCATTTCCAAACACTCATTGCAACGCACCTCCTGCCAGAACTGCCGCCGGATCAGCACCAGGCATACAGAATACCTCTGCCTCCGGATACACTGCGCAGATAGTGTCGTGTAAGATCTGCGCAGCCATCCGCTCTGTACCATAGTGACCGCAGTCGAACAGCGACAGCCCCAGGAATTCCGCCGCATACCAGCGGTCGTGCTTGATATCTCCGGTAATCAGAGCATCACAGCCCTGCGCTGCTGCCAGTTCCAACAGGGACGCACTGGAACCGGAACTGAATGCGACTTTTCGGATAGGCTTGTTTCCATTGGAAAAACGCACTGCCGGACAGCTGAACGCCGTCTGCAACTGCTTTGCCAGCTCCTCCGGCATCCATTCCCTCCGGCTCATATCAACCCAGCCGAAACCCCGTCCGTCTTTCCAGGTGGGTTCCAGTACTGCCAGATTTCCCTCCAGCAGCAAGGCATCCTTCAGCTGCGTATGAGCATACATATTCAAGCCCTCCGGTGCAACGTCCAGAGGCGTATGAACGCAGATGGCAGCAATACCATGAGCTGCCATCTGATATACAGGGTTGGAAACCGGCAGTGTTTTCAGGGGCGAAAAGATCACCGGATGGTGTGCCACAATGAGCTGTACTTCCCGCTGCACTGCCTCTGAGATCAGCTCTACCGAAATATCCAGGGTGGTCAGAATCCGCTGTGCCGGCTGGCACATGCTGCCCACAAGGAGACCAGAATTGTCCCAGGATTCCTGGGACGCAAAGGGTGCAAATGTATCAATGGCTTCATAGATGTTTCCGACTGTCAGCATTTGGATTCCTCCCATGTATGTTCCATTTGTTCCAGCTGTGCCGCAGCTGCTTTCCATTTCTGTGCATCGGGCTGCCCTGCCGTCTCCAGCTGCTGTGCCAGTTTCTGAAAACGTACTCGTTTCCAGCTGGCATAACGCTGTGCCGTTTTCTCCGTCCAGTCCGGACAACCCACTTCCTGTTCCAGAACGCTCAAAGTACGTGATATGCCGTCATACCGTGCATCCAGGATCATGTAGAATTTCTCCCCCTCTGCGATCACACGCTCCCTCCAGCCGAAGCCCTGTGCCACCAGCCACTGCCGGAGTGTGGGAATTTTTGTCATGGGCTGCAAGATCAGGTGCACCTCATTTTTCCATGAACATTGCTCCAGAATATGCACAATAGTCTCGCCGCCCATGCCGGCAATGACCACATCGGTGATACCCTCCGGCTGTACCTGTTCCAATCCATCACAGAGGATCAATTCCGTCTGTGCCAGCACATCGGCTTCGCTGAGGGTATGGCGTGCAGCATCCAACGGTCCCTGGTGGATATCTGTGGCAACGGCACGGGTGCAGATGCCCTTTTGCAGCAGTTCTGCGGTAAGATAGGCGTGATCTGTTCCCACATCACAGACAACACCGCCCTTTGTCACCAGTGCCGCACAGGCGGCGAGACGTTTGGTCAGCATGTGATTTGTCTCCTTTCTATAAGAGAATTCGCATAACATATAATGTAGGGGCGAACATTGTTCGGCCGTGCTTTCAATTTATTGAAACGTTTCACCTGCGAGACGACCAATGGCCGCCCTTACATTTGCACCGAATTCGTGCAATCGTAGGGAGTGCATACCGCATTTTCGCACTACCGGCGAACAAAAATTGCTCCGCCGTCAAAATCTACCATCCAAAAGGGCAGAATTCACACGGGGAGCAATCTGAAAAAACGATTTTACTTGACATCACCGGCTGCGATCTGCTTGTTTAACTCTTCCAGCAGTTCATCCGGATCAATGCCGTGCACCATGCAGGCCTCTTCCACAGTTTCTCCACGAGAAGCCGGGCAGCCAAGACAGTGCATACCGATTGCCATAAACAGCGGAGCCGTCTGGGGCGCAATGTCCAGAATATCACCGATGATGGTTTCCTTAGTAATCATTGCCATATTCTAACACCTCCTGTCTGTGCATCATACAGCAATTTGCTGCACCTGCAAAAATAGCGTACCCGAAACCAGGTGCTGCTATGCAGACAAAAAGAACAGCGTAACTGTTATACAGTCACAATACCGCATCATTGGAGTGGGATTTATGCCTCTTCCTTCATTTTGGCATAGCATGCACTGCAATAAATCGGACGGCCTTCACGAGGCTGGAACGGAACTCTTGCCTCACCGCCACAGGAATCACAGACAGCAGTGAACATTTCACGCTCCGGTCTCGGCGCATTGCCACGCTTTGCATCACGGCACGCCTTGCAGCGCTTCGGCTCATTTACAAAGCCTCTTTCTGCGTAAAATTCCTGCTCGCCGGCAGTGAAAACGAATTCTGCTCCGCAGTCCTTGCATACCAAAGTCTTGTCTTCGTACATAGTGTAACCTTACCTTTCCCGAGGCATCCCTTTTGCGGTTCCTCGTGCCGGAACGCTCCGGCAATTCAATTAAAAAAATATTCCCGGTGCAATCCCATCACACCGTGTCTTCCGCCGCCGCACGAAGCTTCCGGCGTGCACGCTGCAACGCATTATCCACTGATTTGACAGACATGTGCAATTTCTGCGCAGCTTGCGCATAAGAAGCACCGCCATAGATCAGCATGCAAACCTGATATTCCCGCCGGGATAAGCGGTTCACCATGGCACAAATCATTGCCGCAGTCTGGGCTCGGCTCTGTACCACAGAGTCCGGCGAACGTGACGGATCTTGTACCTGAGAGAGCGGCGGCACATCCGACGCCCCCACAGGAAGCGGCAGATTGCGGCATCGCCGCAAGGCAGATACAATGCTGTTTGTCACGCATTTCCCCGCATAGGCAGAAAACGGCACGCCGCGTATGCGCTCATACCGGCATGCCGCAGAGATCAGACCCAAAAAGCCCTCCTGTGCGAGATCCTCGGCATCGGAATTTCCCTGATATTGCCGTACCTGACGCCACACGAGACCAGTGTATCGTGTGATCAGGACTTCCATTGCCTGACGGTTCTGTCTCGCCAGAAGCACAAGCTCCTCATCCGGTAATTGTTCAAAAGGTACCGGCTTCAACACTCATTCCCCTATCAATCCGTGAAATTGTTCAGTTTGCTATTGCTCAGGAAATGCAGCATGTACTGCATCACACAGCACATCCGCACTTTTTATATTATATCGGAAAAACAGAAAATTGTCAATAACATTCCTGCGAATTCTCTGACCTGTCTGCAAAACCGGCATTTCTCCCAGTTTTGCAGTCGGTTTTTCCAGCAATATGCACAGATTTATGCGTTTGCGCCAAAAAAGCCCCAGCACATAAAAGCACCAGGGCTGAATTTTTTCAAGATCCTTTTTATAAAAAGGCTTATTTGCGATCCAGAATATTGAAGATCGCCATAAGATCATCATCTACCGGCGGTGTCTGAGGCTGTGCCGGAGCGGCATTCTGTGCACCGCTGACTTTCACGTCTTTGACCAGAGGATTGTCCACCGGAATGGGTTCTTCCTGCACCGGTGCATCCGGGTCTTCTATGTCGAAGCCGGCAGCGATCACGGTAATGGTCATCTCATCCTGCATATCTTCCTTGAAAGCAGTACCGAAGATAAACTCTACATCGTCGGCTGCCTTGTCGGTGATCATCTTGGTTGCAACATCCACATCGGAAGAGAGGATATCCTCGCTCATAGCGATATTGATAAGCAGTCGTCTTGCGCCGGCAATCGAAGTCTCCAGCAGCGGACTTGCGATAACTGCGTTTGCTGCTTCCTTTGCCTTGTCCTTGCCGGAACCGTGACCGATCGCCATATGCGCATAGCCAGCACCCTTCATAATCGTGGAAACGTCTGCGAAGTCCAGGTTGATATAGCCTTCTTCTACGATCAGATCGGAAATGCTCTTGACGCCGGTTTTGAGCACATCGTCAGCCAGTGCGAAAGATTCCCGCATGGTCAAGGGCTTGTCCAGACCTTCCAGCAGCTTTTCATTCGGGATCACGATCAGGGAATCCACATACTTGCGAAGTTCTGCAATGCCGTTTTCTGCCTGGATCATCTTCTGTTCCCGTTCAAAAGCAAAAGGCTTAGTGACAACAGCCACTGTCAGGATACCAGCCTCCTGTGCCAGACGAGCTACGACAGGAGCTGCACCAGTACCAGTGCCGCCGCCCATGCCGGCAGTGATGAATACCATATCAGCACCCTTGAGTGCAGCCTCGATCTCATCCTTGTTCTCTTCTGCGCTATTTTTGCCAACTTCCGGCTTGTTGCCTGCACCACGCCCCTTTGTCAGCTTTGCACCGATCTGGATCTTAGTGGTTGCCTTTGAATTGTTCAATGCCTTTGCATCGGTATTGACTGCAATATACTCAATATCATTTACATCGGAAGATGCCATGCAATTGAGCGCATTTCCGCCGCCGCCGCCGACACCGATCACCTTAATATTCACATCGGGATCAAACGCATCTTCATAGATAAAATCAGTCATCTCAACATTTCCTCCTACAAGAACTTCTATCACAAGCTGTATATTACCCGTATTGTCATTCCGCAAACACGGATTTCTTTCTCTGGAAATACACTTATTATCTTAACACATTTCTGCAAACATTGCAAGCCTTTTTTCGAAATAAATTGTGTTTTTCCTTTTCCCACAAGATTTTACCGGGAATGAAGTCAGATTTTCACAATTTTATACAGATTTTTGAAAAAGCCATTGGGGTATGTGCAGAAAAAATCGTTATTGCCAGTCATTTTCCGCCGTTGTTGTTTCAGTGGTCGTGGAGATCGGGTCACCGTTTTCGTCAGTTTCCACCACAGGATCACCATTTTCATCCGTTGCCAGGGTAGTCATGGGTGCTGTGGTTTGCTGCTCCACGGCCTCCTTATCCCGGTAGGAACACTGGTGATCGCCCACCATAGAAAGATAGCCGATCTTGTCTGATGAAAGCTTTGTGAGAACCGTTTCTGCCAGAGTTACCTTATATTCCAAATCACTCCAGTTCCCCAGAGAAAATTCCACCCGGTTGTCAAAGGTCAGCGCAATGTCATATTTATCCGTCAGGTCAATGGCAGTAATGGGGCAATCCAGTCCTTTTGCAGTGAGCTCTGTCAAGGCTTGAAAGATCGCATCCTTCTGGCTGTCCTTTGAAGCAAGCATTTGTCCGGGTTCCCGCACCTCTGCCTCAAATCCTGTGATCGTAGGCAAAGAAGCATCCGTCTCCGGACTGTTTTTTAAGATCTTTCCAGAAACATCCACCTGAAGTGTCCCACTGTCATCTACCACATTGTATGCCGGTTCGCTGGGTGTAACAGTAATCACCAATTCATCAGGAAATTCCTTTTTCACAGTGACGCTTTCCACAAAATAACATTCACTGAGTACATTCTGCTTCACTTCATCTGCATCCACTCGCATCAGATTATCACCTGTGTGCACACCAGATGCATGGGCAATATCATCCTTCGAATACTGGGATGCACTGCCGTCGACCACAATTGTCTGAATATTAAAAAACACAGTCCTGGAAAGCGCAACGCCGACGAACACCACCAGAACCGCAACGACCAGACCATACAAAGGGCGCATCCGGTTCCGGCGGCGTATCCGCCGGGCATTATTATGACGCTGGATTTCTGTTTTTTCCACATCCTGCATCGTTGAATCCTCCCTGCCCGGAACCCAGAAGCCATGGGGCATTTCTCTGTGTCCGTTTTCTTAATTATCATCATCCACTCGTGTGACACGGCCGCCTACACCGCAAAGCACGGTCTCAATGGACTCATATCCACGGTCAATATGGGAAATCTGCCGGATCTCCGTCCGTCCCTGTGCTGCCAATCCGGCGAGCACCATTGCTGCACCGCCCCGGAGATCCGTGGCAGCAACCGCTGCACCGCTAAGGGATCGCACCCCAGTGACAACAGCGATCCTTCCAGAAACATGGATCTTTGCGCCCATTTTCACCAGAGCGTCTACATGGCGGTAACGATTTTCAAAAATATTCTCCTCCAGCACGCTGACGCCGTCTGCAAGGCTGAGCATTGCCATAAAGATTGCTTGGGCATCTGTCGGAAAGCCCGGATGGGGCATTGTCCGGATCAGGGGCACAGCACGCAGCCGCCTGGGTGCCAGAAGGTGCAGCCGATCCGGTTCCGGATACACCCGGCAGCCGGTCTGTTCCAGAACCGGGAGCATATTTTCCATGGGACGAGCACCAATTCCACGAAGACAGACCGTGCCGCCGGTAATTGCCGCTGCACCCAGATAAGTCACTCCGGCGATCCGATCGGGCAAAATGGAATAAATGCCGCCCCGGAGCTTTTCCACGCCGTCAATGACAATGGTGCTCTCGCCGTCGCCGGAAATTTTTGCACCGCAGGTACGCAGAAACGAAGCCAGGTCACAGATCTCCGGTTCTCTTGCTGCATTATGCAGCACTGTCTGCCCCTGCGCCAGCACTGCCGCCAGCATGACATTTTCTGTCGCCCCCACCGATGGAAAAGGAAGATGAATCTTCGCACCATGCAGTCCCTCTGGTGCAGTACAGTCCAGCTGACCGCCGTAAATGGAAAAATGCACACCCATCTGACGGAGTGCGTCCAAGTGCATATCAATGGGTCTGGGGCCAAGCTCACAGCCGCCGGGATAGGACACATGACACGCCCCGGTACGTCCCAACACAGCCCCCAGAAATATAATGGACGAGCGCATTTCCTGCATGAGTGCTTCCGGAATCGTATCCGACCGCAGGTCACACACACGCACAGTCACCGTATGTTCCTGTATCATACAGCGGCACCCCAAATGGGTCAGGATCCGGCAGGCAGCAAAGACATCTGTCAGCCGGGGACAATTCTCCAGAACGGTCTCACCGTCACACAGCAGTACGCCGGCAAGAATCGGAAGTGCGCTGTTTTTTGCGCCATGTAAGAAAATATCCCCCTCCAGCGGAGCACCGCCCTCGATCACCAGTTTTTGCAATCCGCATCACCTCTTTTTATTTTCAGTGTATGCGAAATCGAGCAAATTGGTGAGAATCATACAGATTCTAAGTCGAATTGTGCTGAGATATCGAAAGTTCACCTCGTTGCAAACGTCCCACCGGGATGTTTGCAAGGCTTCACAGGAGAAAATGGCTTTACAAGGAGGGGCGGTCTTGTTCGCCCCTCCTCGAAAAAGCTGTTGCTTTTTCTCACCACCCTCTCCGCGGCGCAGAAGAATGCGCCAAGGTGTTTCGCCGCCTGCGGGCGGCGACCAGGGCTTCTCGCCCTGGATCTCGCCAGCATTTTTGAAAAATTGCTGGACCAAAAAACTTCATTGCCAGGCTGCCTTTTTCAAAACGTGAAAAAGACATCTCGTTCTTTTACTTTGCCGCCTCATTTCTTTTGCACCAGACCCTCAATTACCTTCCAGATACGTTCCTCTGTATCCGGGATCTCCAGTCCCTTTGCCTTCTGTCCCATCTGGGTCAGGCGGTCACGGTCATGATACAATCGCTCCACTTCCTGGATGATCCGCTGAGGCGAAGCGTCTTTCTGCTCAATGACAATGGCGGCTCCGGCATCTCCCAGAACATTGGCGTTGTGCAGCTGGTGATTGCCTGTCACAATAGGAGATGGAATGAGAATCGAGCCTCTCCCCACTGCCTCCAGCTCCGCCAGCGTAGACGCACCGGAACGGCAAATGACCAGATCTGCCGCCGCCAAGCATACATCCATATCATTGATATACTCCGTGATCCGCAGACGGTTACTCTTCATAGGGATGCCTGCCTGCTGCATCGCCGCCGGAAAAGTTTCCTTTCCCATACCGCCATAGCCGTGAATGTGGTTGATCGCCAACCCTTTTTTCACATGCCACGGGATCAACTCTGCCATGGCTTCATTGATACATCCTGCACCCAGACTGCCACCGAAAGAGAGAATGCACAGTCCGTCATCAAAGCCCAGCTTTTTCCGTGCAGCGGCTTTGTCCGGATGGGAAATACCGCCCCGCACCGGAAGTCCCGTCACCGTATAAGCACAGTCGGGATGGAGATATTCCAATGCCTTTTCCACCGTCAGCATGACGTGATCTACTTCTTTTGCCAGCATTTTATTGGTTACGCCGGGAAAGGCATTCTGCTCATGAATGGCGCAGGGCACACCCAGATGAGCTGCTGCATGGAGTATCGGTCCAGCCACATACCCACCGGTGCCGATGGCAACATCCGGCTGAAACTGCTTCACGATCTTCCGGGCACGAGGCTGGGAGGTGGCGAGATAATACACCGCTTTTGCATTACGCTTGATGTTTTTCAAAGTCAGTTTCCGCTGAAACCCTGCCACGTGCATGGTCTCCATACGATAGCCTGCCTGGGGTACAAGGCGTGCCTCCATGCCGTTTGGTGTTCCCACAAAGAGAAACTCCGCCGAGGGATCATGCTGTTTGATGATAGAAGCAATGGCAAGTGCCGGATTGATATGGCCGCCCGTGCCGCCTCCTGCCAGTAATACTTTCATAGGTTACCTCCCTGCCGGGGCTGTGTCCGTTCCATGACCGCAGTATCCGCCGGTTTTCGTTCGTCCACATGATAGCGCACACGGGAAATGTTCAGGACGATTCCCATTTCCGCCAGCTGCAAAATCAGCGCCGTGCCGCCATAGCTGAAGAAAGGCAGACTGATACCCGTATTGGGGATCAGATTGCTGACTACTGCAATATTGAAAAAAGCCTGTAATCCAATGTGAGAAGTCAGCCCGATCGCCACCAACATCCCGAATTTATCTCTGGCGTGCATGGCAATGTGAAATCCACGGATCACCAACATTGCGAACAGCAGCAGCACTGTCACTGCGCCCACAAAGCCCAGTTCTTCACAGACAATGGAAAAGACAAAGTCATTTTTGGTTTCCGGCAGGTACAGATATTTCTGCCGGGATTCACCCAGACCCAGTCCGAACAATCCGCCGGAACCGATGGCGATCAAAGACTGGCAGGTCTGCCAGGTATCACCCAGGCTGTCAGAAAAGGGATCCAGCCAGGAATTGATACGCTTTCCGATATACTCATAACTGTCGGACATGAGAAAACCGACGACCAGCGCAGCCGCTACTACTACAATGCCGATCATCAGAAACTGTTTCAGATCCGCACCGCCCACGAAGATCAGGATAATACACATGAGCACAATGAGCACTGTGGCAGAAAGGTGGGGTTCCTTGATCAGCAGCGCCGCGGGAAGTGCCATAATCAACAGCAGCGGCAGCATTCCCTTACGGAACGACCGCATATTGTCATAATTTTTTTCAATGACATAGGACATGAAAATAACAATGCCGATCTTCATCAATTCTGATGGCTGAAAGTTGAAGCTGCCGATGGCGATCCACCGTGTTGCGCCGCCATCTGTAACGCCGATTCCCGGCACAAACACCAGAACCAAAAGCACCAAGGGGACAATATAAGCGCACACTGCAAACGTAGGCTTCTGAAACACATGGTAATCCAGCATACAGAGTACACACATGAACACGAGTCCCACGATGGCATTTTTGATCTGATTTACCGCATAGAACGTGCCATCCTCACCTTCGGCAATGGCCCAGGCATAGCTGGCTGAGAACATCATAATAATGCCAATTACCAGCAGTGCAATGACAATCAGGAAAAAAGCAAGATCCACCTCACCGTACCGTACATTGCGCTGCCACAAGGGAATATTGAAGTGACTTTTTTTTCGCTTTCCAGCAGCAATTTGTTCCGCCATATGCAACCTCCTTGGGGTTTCGGACAATGATATCTGCTTAGAGTCTGTTCAGTATCTGGGCGTGCGCAGATTGCGCAGTCAGATTTTTTGGGAGATGAAGTGAAAAACGGAGGAAATCCTTTGTGGATTTCCGAGTATTTTCGCAAAATCTTCCAGAAAAGATGCAAGCAAGGTGCGTGTGAAAAGATGCTGAACAGGCTCTTAGAATATCACAAGCAGCAGTCCGCACAGTCCGATGATGAGACCGAACAGAGAAAATGTAATGACAATCTTATATTCGCTGAACCCACTCATTTCAAAATGATGGTGGATCGGCGTCATTTTGAAGATACGGCGTCCCTCACCGTATTTCTTTTTCGTATATTTGAAATAGGTCACCTGGATCATAACAGAAAGGGCTTCCAGAATGTATACCAGCGCTACCAGCACCAGCACCAGATGCTGATGGGTGGCAAGCCCCACTGCGGCAACTGCCGCACCCAGGAACATCGAGCCGGTATCACCCATAAAGCATTTGGCCGGATGAAGATTCCACACCAAAAAGCCCAGGCATCCTCCGGCAAGTGCCATAGTAAACAGCGTGTACGTATTCATCTGGAGCTTGCTGCAAATGAGTGTGAAGATCAGCATTGCCACCAGTGTCACAGTGCCGCAGAGTCCGTCTACGCCGTCTGTCAGGTTCACCGCATTGGTCAGATACAGGATCACCAATACCATAAGGGGATAGTAGAACCACTTGATATCGAACTGCACAAACGCCAGGTCAATGACGGTATTACGGTCACCCAGGAAATACATTGCAACCAGCCACAGTACTGCCGCCACCACTTGCAAAATAATCTTCTGTATGGGCGTCAGACCCTCGTTCTGTTTCTTCGCCACCTTTGCGAAGTCGTCAATAAAACCGATGACACCGAACAGAATGCAGAACAGCACACAGCTCAGCACCCGGAGTGCCTCCCGGTCACCGCCGATGGAAGCTACATCCATAGTACCGAAAAACCGGTACAAGGCATAGCCCACTGCCGTGCCCACAACGCTGCCTACAATGAACAGAATACCACCCATGGTGGGCGTTCCCTGCTTTCCAGCATGCCACTTGGGCCCGAAATCTACCTTAATGGGCTGCCCGAATTTCAGTTTATGCAGCCACGGGATCAAGGCTTTCCCGCCCAGTGCTGCCACAACAAACGCCAGCAGTCCCACTGCAATATTAATCCAAAACGGCATCTTCTGCATCCTCCTCCTGCTCAAATATCACGTCAATGCAATCCTCCAAGTGCATTTCTCGGCTCGCCTTGAACAAAATCACATCATCCGGCCGCAGATACTGGCGGATCACACGGCAAAGCTCCCGGCGATCCTCGGTGTGATATACCGAGACCTCCTGCATAGCGGCTCGCTGTGCCAAGTAGAAGGATTCCTTGCCGAAGCAGAACAATGCATCCGCTTCGCTTGCCGCCGCCATTTCGCCCACCAATGTGTGCAGTTGACGGGACATTTCGCCTAGTTCCAGCATATCGCCCAACACAGCCACCCGTCTGCCCTTACATGGCAGATCACGGAGCACAGTCAATGCTGCCTTCATGGAATCCGGACTGGCATTATAACAGTCTGCAATAATGGTATATGCGCCCCGACGGTAAATATTCTGCCGCAATCCCACAGTCTGGTATTGTCCCAGAGCACGGCAGATCTGTTCCGGTGCAATGCCAGCAAGTCTGCCTACGCAGAAGGCTGCCAATGCATTCATGACATTATGATCTCCGGCACAGGGCAATACGACCGGATATTTCTCGCCGTCCTGGTCGAGAATAAAAAATTCCGTGGACTGTGCCTTACGCACAATATCCACCGCACAGACATCTGCCTTTGCAGACCGCATCCCATAGGTCACAACCGGACGGGATAGATTCCGCTTCAACGGTGCCAACAGCGGATCATCTCCGTTCACCACAAGGGGTGCATCGGATGCCATGCCATCCTGGATCTCCAGCTTTGCCTGCAAAATGCCTTCCTGGGTCTTGAGATTTTCGATATGGGAATAACCGATATTCGTAATGACGCCCATAGACGGCTGTGCTGTCCGGGAAAGGCGGCTGATCTCACCGAAATGAGACATGCCCATTTCAATGACAGCAGCCTCGTGGGAATCCTCCAGTTGGAGTAAGGTCTTGGGAAGACCAATTTCGTTGTTCAGGTTGCCCTGGGTTTTCAAGGTGCAGAACTGGGATTCCAATACACAGGCGATCATTTCCTTGGTGGTCGTCTTTCCCACACTGCCGGTGATACCTACCAGTATCGGGGAGAATTTATGCCGATAAAAGCCGGCAATACGCAGCAGTGCTCTGCCCGTATCCTTTACTACCAGACAGGGACATCCCTCAATGGGATACTCCGTCACAGCGGCAGCAGCACCAGCTTCAATGGCCTGCTTCACAAAATTGTGCCCGTCAAAGCGTGCACCGCGCAGTGCCACAAAGAGACATCCCTCCGGCAGGTCACGGGTATCAGTGCTCACGCAGGTGATCTCCGCTTCGCATGGGATCGGGCACTGCAATATTTCTTTTAATTCTGACAACATCCAAGGCTTCATCTGTCAATCCCCCAGCATTTTTATTTCAGCGTTTCGGTACGAGCGGCAGGCATTCACGCACAATTTCCCGTTCGTCCATATGAATGTGCACGCCATCCGGCAGCACCTGATAGTCCTCATGACCCTTTCCGGCAAGCACGATCACATCGCCAGGCTGTGCCAGCTGCATACTCCGCAGAATGGCCTCCTTCCGATCAACCACGACTTCATAGGGCACTTCGCTGCCCTCCAGTCCAGTGAGGATATCTGCAATGATCGCCTCAGGAGCTTCATCTCTGGGATTATCCGATGTGACCATGAGGAAATCTGCATATTTCGCCGCAGCCTGTGCCATTTTCGGACGCTTTGTGGCATCCCGGTTACCGCCGCAGCCAAAGAGACAGATCAGTCTGTCCTTGGTGTATTCTTTCACGCTCCGCAGAATATTTTCCACAGCGTCCGGCGTATGTGCATAGTCGCAGATCACTGTGAAATCCCGGTCGATTGGGATCACCTCACATCTGCCCCGGACACCCGTGCAGGTCTCCAATGCCGCCAGAATCCGTCCCAGAGGCATTCCCAGGGCATGACATGCCGCAACTGCCGCCAGGGCATTGGATACGTTAAACATACCAGTCAAGTGCAGATGCACCGGATAGGACTTCCCACCGCAGCACAGCCAAAAGCTAGTGCCGTCGGCACGGAGCTTAATGGCATCGGCATAGAAATCTGCCTGATTGCTGCTGCCGTAGGAGATTCCGGGACATGCGATCTCGCCGAAAAGCCGCTCGCCATAGCTGTCGTCTGTATCAATGACTGCCTGATCACAGCGGGAGAACAGAAGCTTTTTCGCCTGATAATACTGTTCCATAGTGCCGTGATAGTCCAGGTGATCCTGAGTCAGATTCGTAAATACTGCCGCATCAAAGTGAGTATCACCGATGCGCTGCTGCACCAGCCCGAAGGAAGAAACCTCCATGACCACATAGTCGCAGCCGGCATCTGCCATTTTCCGATAGAGTGCCATTAAATCATAAACAAAAGGCGTGGTATTGTCCGTATGCACTACCTGACTGCCGATCTCATTCTGGATGGTCCCGATGAGTCCCACAGTATGGCCGTTTTTCGTCAGAATATGCTTGATGAGATTTGTGATGGTGGTCTTTCCATTCGTGCCGGTGACGCCTACAAAGTGCATCTTCCGTTCCGGATGCCCGAACCATGCGGCGCAAAGCTTTCCGTACAGGGCACGGGTATCCTCCGTCAGGATCTGGCGGTTGCCCAGTCCCAGATCATGATCCACCAGTACCGCAGCTGCACCATGCTCCAGCATTTCTGCCGCAGCGCTGTGTCCATCGAAGTGCTCTCCCCGAATACAGGCAAAAACCATACCTGGCTGTACCTTCCGGGAATCGTCTGTCAGACCGGTGATCTCCTGATCGGGCAGAGTGGTCACTGCATTGTTCTCCAGCAGCTCATATAATTGCATGTTCCTCATCCTTTCTGACGGCACATACGCCGTTAATCGTTCACCTCGCCGGCAACCAGCGTCAGCGTGATGGAGGTGCCTCGCTGTACCTGGGTGCCCTCAGCTTCCGACTGGAACTGTACCAATGCACCCTCACTGCTTGCCGAAGCACCCACAACAGCATAATTCAAGCCATAATACGACAATGTTT
Source organism: Ruminococcus sp. (assembly GCF_019417665.1). GTDB lineage: Bacteria > Bacillota > Clostridia > Oscillospirales > Ruminococcaceae > Ruminococcus_C. The sequence continues at coordinate 9,847 of NZ_DXUU01000016.1, read as the reverse complement.
CATTCGCCTGTGAGATCGTCATATTTTTCAGATTGGGTACAGTGACAAGATCTCTCGTGATATCACTTTCTGTATAGAGCAGCACCTTTCCGCCCTTGGCAATACTTGTGCCAGTGGTGGGAGATTGAGACACGACTGTGCTGCCTTCACCAACAATCTCATAGGTCAGCCCCAGCTGTTCCAGAGATGCCTTTGCGCTTTCCAGAGATGCGTCCTGGAGCAGCGGCACATTGACATTCATTTCCTGGGCTTCCTCGTCCGTGTATTCTGGATAATACCCCATGTAGGGCAGGATCTCCTGCATCACTTCCCGTGCATAGGGCGTCACAACCTTAGAACCGTAATAGCCGATTTCTGGGGTCGGATAATCTGCCTGAATCAACAGGATCATCTCCGGGTCATCTGCCGGCGCAAAGCAGCAGTACGATGCCACATAGTCGTCCTCAATGTCTGTTGTATTACGGATTTCTGCTGTGCCGGACTTGCCGCCGATGCGATAGCCCTGAATGTAAGCGTTATGAGACGGATTATTGTCCACAACTGCCTGAAGCTGTTCCCGTACCGTCTGAGAAGTCTCCTCTGAAATGATTTGCCGTTTTACAGTCGTACTGTTTTGCAGCACCGTATTGCCGTTGCTGTCTACAATATGATCTACCACATAGGGCGTCACCACATAACCGCCGTTGATGGCAGCAGAATATGCCGTGACCAGTTCCAGTGCCGTCAGTTCGTTGGTCTGACCGAATGCGCTGGATGCCAGGTCTACCTGAGACATATCTTCCTTTTCCACATAAGCACCAGATACTTCACCGGGAAGGTCGATGCCTGTTTTTTCCGACAGCCCGAAACCATGAAAATAATAGCTGAATTTATCCACACCAAGCCGCAGACCGATCTCCATAAACGCCGGGTTACAGGAATTGGTCAGTGCCTTTGTAAAGTTCTGGGCGCCATGACCAGAACGCAGTGAGCAGCCGATTTTTGCATCCTGCACCTGCAAATAACCCTGACAGAAGAAGCTGTCATTTTCCAGGTCGATCAGGTTTTCTTCCAGCGCCGACGCAGTGGTCACAATTTTGAAAGTAGAACCAGGAGGATTGATCTCACTGATCGCCTTGTTTCGCCACTGGGTCTCCCGGGCTTCCAGATAGGCATCCTGATATTCCTCCTCTGGCAGTTCCGCCAGAGCATTTGCTGTTTTGGTATCGTAAATTTCCGATGGATTGTTCAGATCAAAGGACGGATAGGTCGCCATAGCATAAATTGCACCGGTTTTCGGATTCATAATAATACCGGTGGCACGATCCTGCACCTCAAATTCCTGCACCATTTCCGAAAGTGCCTTTTCCAGATAATACTGCATGGTGGTATCCAGAGTCAGATAAAGAGATGCGCCGTCCTCCGCTTCATAAGTCGTGGAATAGCGATAGGGCATTTCCTCACCGTTGGCAGCCTGTGCTGAAATAACACGGCCGTCTACGCCGGCGAGATATTCGTCATACTGATATTCCAGGCCATACTGCCCATCGCCGTCACCGTTGGTGAAGCCAATGACTGCTGCTGCAAGTTCATTCTGAGGATAATAGCGGCGTGTGGTTGCCTCTGTGCCGATAAAGGCAAGATTCAGCGTATCAAAATAAGCTACGATCTCGTCTGCAATATCTTTTTCTACCTGGGTCTGCAAAACGTAGTACCTTCCGGATTTTGCAAAGGATTCCTCCACCTTCTGAGGCGTGATCTCCAACTTTTCCGACAAAAAGGTCACGATAGAGTCCTGAAGCTGGTCAGTATCCACCAGATTTGCCGCTTCTTCTCCATTCTCTTTGGCAGCCGCCTGTTTTTTTGCATTGGATTTTTCAATGGAATCCATTTCCTCCTGATAGAGCTTCGGATCTATGTACACATTATATACCGTTGCACTCCAGGCAAGAGCAGTTCCGTTTGTATCATAAATGGCACCGCGGCTGGCATCCAGAGTCATAGTGCCAAAATGATAGTTGTTAGCAAGCGTCTCATACTTGGCGTTGTCCATCACAGAAACTTTGAACAATTTTCCAGCAACAGCGAGACACATTGCCATGAGCACAGCCATACTCACCTTTGAACGCCGCCGCATCCGCATGGATGCCGAGCGTGATGGTTTTTCTTTCCTATTTTCTGTTTGTTTTTTCTTATCTTTTTCACGAATGTGCATCATCAGCCACACCTCCGGTTTCCATATGAACTATGCTTTTTTCAAAAGTTGCTTTATAATAGAATCAGGCAGGGAATCATAGTCATTACCCCGCCTGTTTCAACCGTCATTTTCTGAGATCTGCCCGCCGCCAGAAGTGCGGCAGTGCTTTTACACCTCATAAGACGGGAATTTCCAATTTTGCGGCAATCGATTACCTTGCCGCAAAACGTATGCCGGAATCCAGATCAGCCGTACAATGCCATCTGTCCGATGACCTTTTTTGTGCGTCCAGCGGATCCGATTCCAGATCCGACACCCGAATATTATCTCTTTCCTCTGTATGTTTATCCTAAAGGCATATTTTCTATATGAATTCCACTTTAACAGTGGTGCCGATAGATAACAAAATAAAATCCAGAGAACATCTCACACAATCTTATTCTATGCAGCTTAACCGCGCAGGTATGCCACGATGTCCTCAAACTTATGCTTGATCTGAACAAAAATGTTTTGTTCTTCCTCTTCAAGCACAACCTCATCTTCGGTTTGGATCTCAATATATTGAATCTGAGATTTGTCCAGCTTTTGGAGTCCCAGATGCTGCTCTGCATACTCCTTGATATTGCTGATGGACGCCTTCCCTTCCAGTTCGGTCTGCATCCGCACATTTTCACTGCGCAGGATATTCAGTTCCGCATTGGCAGAAGAAATCTCAGAATAGACTTCATTTAATTGTACATAGCTGTTGATTACCACGCTAAACAGCGACAGTGCAAGTACACCAGCAATAAATACTTTCAAGGCTGCGCCCCGTTTGCTGGGGTCGAACCGAAAGACAAAAATACCGTTGGATGGTGCTTTGGTTTCCTCCGGTTCCGCCGGCTGCGGCACAGATGATTTCTGCTTCGACATAAGCGATCAGCGGCTCCTTTCCAAAACACGCAGCTTTGCACTCCGGCTCCGGCTGTTCCGGGACAATTCCTCTTCACTAGGCACTATAGGCTTTCTTGTGACCAGCTTTGCATCTGGCACTCTGCCGCAGACACACTGCGGAAAATCCGGCGGACAGACACAACCCTGACACCAGGCAGCAAACTGCCGTTTTACCATACGATCTTCCAGCGAGTGAAATGTGATCACTGCAAGTCGACCGCCAGGTTTCAACACGGAAAATGCAGCCTGGAGACCTGCCTCCAGATGTTCAAATTCTCCATTCACAGCGATACGAATTGCCTGAAAGGACTTTTTGCACGGATTTTTCACCCGACGCACCTTCGGCGGTACACTGCTTTTGATCAGCTCCGCTAGTTCCGACGTGGTATGAATCGGCTTTTCCGCTCTGGCACGCACGATATTTTTCGCAATACTGCGGGCAAAAGATTCTTCCCCGTAAGTGTAGAGAATCCGGGACAACTCTGCTTCTGTGGCAGTATTTACCAATTCCTCTGCCGTCATTCCAGCCTGACTCATTCGCATATCCAGAGGTGCATCGCCATGATAAGAAAATCCACGGGATTCTTCGTCCAGCTGATGGGAAGAAACACCCAAATCCAGCAAGACACCATCCACCGGTACTGCACCCATCTCCGTCAATACAGTCTGCATTTCATCATAATTATGATGCACCACCGTCGCCGGGTGTGGTGCAAGACGTTCCGTGGCAACTGCAACTGCGTTCGGATCGCAATCAAATCCAATGAGACGACCGCCTGCTGTCAGGCGTTTTGCAATTTCCACTGCATGACCGGCGCCGCCCACTGTGCCGTCCACATATGTGCCGTTGGGGCGAATCGCCAGACCATCCAACACTTCCTGTAACAGAACAGGAATATGAACAAATTCCATGGGCGCCTCCTTTTAGAATCCCAGTTCCTCCAGCGTTTCCAGCATCTGCTTTGTATCAAAGGCGGCATTAAGGACATCCCATTTGGTTTTATCCCAGATCTCCGCCTTATTATTGGCGCCGATCACCACCACATCCTTTTCCAATCCGGCAAACATCCGCAGATCCTGAGGAATCAGCACCCGTCCCTGTTTATCGGGAATAAGGATACCGGCGCCAGAAAAAAGCCAGCGTTTGATCTGACCGCCCTTGGCTTCGGGAATGGCTGCCACCTTAGCGGAAAGACGTTCCCACTCCTCTTCAGAATACACCGTCAGACATGGCTGATCCAATCCTTTTGTGACATAGAATGACACACCTAAAATTTCACGAAGCTTCGTCGGAAAATTCAGGCGTCCCTTTGCATCAATATTGTGGTAATATGTGCCCATAAGGGAAGCCACATCCGCCGCCGCCTTTCCACAAAGAATTGGACAGAATACCCCACTTTGAGGGAATCTAACCCACTTTTCACCGCTATATTATTATTATACCGTATCTCCCACAAAAATGCAAGAATGAGACGGCATAATTGCCAAAAAAATATGTCTGAAAAATTGTCCATTTTTTATATAAATTGCACAAAAGCAAATATTTCCATAACACAAAAGGGACGAGCCGAAGCCCGTCCCTCATGGAATTTACAAAAAACGCAAATTAAATTATTCGTTGATTGCAGTTACAACGCCGGAACCTACAGTTCTGCCGCCCTCACGGATAGCAAAACGCAGACCTTCTTCGATAGCGATCGGAGCGATCAGCTCAACGTTCATCTCAACGTTATCGCCCGGTGTGCACATTTCAACATCAGCCGGCAGAGTGATGATACCGGTAACATCAGTTGTTCTGAAATAGAACTGCGGTCTGTAGTTGTTGAAGAACGGTGTGTGACGGCCGCCTTCTTCCTTCTTCAGAACGTAAACCTGACCCTTGAACTTGGTGTGCGGGTGAATGGAGCCCGGCTTGCAGAGAACCTGACCACGCTCAACCTGATCACGAGTAATACCACGGAGCAGTGCGCCAACATTATCGCCTGCTTCTGCGAAGTCCAGGGACTTACGGAACATTTCCAGACCAGTAACAACGGTGTTCAGCTTTTCATCAGACAGACCAACGATTTCAACCGGCTCATTTACGTTCAGCTTTCCGCGCTCTACACGACCGGTAACAACGGTACCACGGCCAGAGATGGTCATAGTATCCTCGATCGGCATCAGGAACGGCTTTGCATCGTCACGTTCCGGAGTCGGGATATACTCGTCAACAGCGTTCATCAAGTCGATGATCGGCTGATATGCCGGATTGCTCAGATCGTCCGGAGCTTCCAGAGCAGCCAGAGCAGAACCAGTGATGATCGGAGTGTCATCGCCCGGGAAGTCATACTCGCTCAGGGTGTCACGGATATCCATCTCAACCAATTCCAGCAGTTCCGGATCGTCAACCTGGTCAGCTTTGTTCATGAATACAACGATTGCCGGTACGCCTACCTGACGAGCCAGCAGGATGTGCTCCTTGGTCTGAGCCATCGGGCCATCAGAAGCAGCAACTACCAGGATAGCGCCGTCCATCTGAGCTGCACCAGTGATCATGTTCTTAACGTAGTCAGCGTGACCCGGGCAGTCAACGTGTGCATAGTGACGTGCATCGGTCTCATACTCTACGTGAGCAGTATTGATTGTGATACCACGCTCTCTCTCCTCCGGAGCCTTATCGATCATATCGTAGGCCTCAAACTGCGCCTGACCCTTCAGAGCCAGAGTCTTTGTGATCGCAGCAGTCAGAGTGGTCTTACCATGGTCAACGTGACCAATGGTACCAATGTTTACATGCGGTTTGTTTCTTTCAAATTTAGCCTTTGCCATTGGAATAATCCTCCTTAATGAAAAAATTTCAGCGTAAGGCACTTAACGAGAAGTGTTACGTATATTGTAGCAGATTCCAAGAGAAATTGCAAGTGTTTTTTTGAAAAAATCATTGGATTTTTCAAAAAATCTTTATTTCTTTCTGGAAGACATGATTTTTTCGGCAATATTCTTCGGAACTTCCTGATAGCTGTGGGGTTCCATTGCATACTGACCACGGCCCTGTGTGTTGGAACGCAGGTCGCTGGTATAGCCGAACATTTCGGACAGCGGCACCAGAGCGTCAACCTGTACAGTACCTGTACGAGATTCCTGACCCTGGATCTGTCCACGGCGAGAACTCAGGTCGCCGATAACGGTACCTGTATAATCATCCGGTACGATAACGGAAACCTTCATGATCGGTTCCATGAGGATGGGCTGTGCCTGCTTCATTGCTTCCTTGAATGCAATAGAACCAGCGATCTTGAATGCCATTTCCGAAGAGTCAACTTCGTGATAGGATCCATCGTACAGCTCAACCTTTACGTCAACGACCTCGTAGCCTGCCAGGATACCTGCCTGCATTGCGCCGCGGATACCTGCATCGACAGCCGGAATATATTCCTTCGGGATGGCACCGCCGACAACCTTGTTGGTGAATTCATAGCCCTTACCGGACTCGTTCGGAGCAACACGGATCTTAACGTGACCGTACTGACCGGAACCACCAGACTGCTTCTTGTACTTGTAGTCCACATCGGCATTGCCCTTGATGGTTTCCTTGTAGGATACCTGGGGCGCACCAACGTTTGCTTCTACCTTGAACTCACGGAGCAGACGGTCTACGATGATATCCAGGTGCAGCTCGCCCATGCCGGCGATAATGGTCTGACCGGTTTCCTCGTCTGTCCAGGTACGGAAGGTCGGGTCTTCTTCTGCCAGCTTTGCCAGCGCAATACCCATCTTATCCTGACCAGCCTTGGTCTTCGGCTCAATTGCCAGCTGGATAACCGGCTCCGGGAATTCCATGGATTCCAGAATAACCGGGTGCTTGTCATCACAGAGTGTATCACCGGTGGTGGTATTCTTCAGACCAACAACGGCTGCGATATCGCCTGCGTAAACAGTTTCGATATCCTTTCTGTGGTTTGCGTGCATCTGTACGATACGACCCATACGCTCCTTGTTGTCCTTGGTAGCGTTCAGAACGGTATCGCCGGCATTTACGCTACCGGAATACACACGGAAGAAGCACAGCTTACCTACGAACGGGTCAGTTGCGATCTTGAATGCCAGAGCGGAGAACGGCTCGTCATCGGACGAGTGGCGCTCGCACTCTTCGCCTGTCTCAGCGTCAACGCCCTTGATTGCGGGAACGTCCAGCGGAGACGGCATATAATCCACAACAGCGTCCAGGAGCTTCTGTACGCCCTTGTTGCGGTAAGAGGTACCGCAGACAACCGGTACCATGGTATTTGCAATCGTAGACTTACGGATACATGCCTTGATCTCGTCGATGGTGATCTCTTCGTCAGCGAAGAACTTCTCCATGAGATCATCATCCTGTTCAGCAACGTGCTCCATCAGGTTCTGACGATATTCCTCAGCCTTTTCCTTCATATCCTCCGGAATTTCTTCCACGCGGATATCCTTGCCCAGGTCATCATAGTATACATACGCCTTCATTTCAACCAGGTCAATGATGCCCTTGAACTCGTCCTCAGCACCGATAGGAAGCTGAATCGGAACAGCATTACACTTCAGTCTGTCGTGCATCATGTCTACAACGCAGTAGAAATCAGCACCCATGATGTCCATCTTATTGACATATGCCATGCGGGGAACCTGATACTTATCTGCCTGACGCCATACGGTCTCAGACTGGGGTTCTACGCCGCCCTTTGCGCAAAATACGGTAACAGAGCCGTCCAGTACACGCAGGGAACGCTCTACCTCAACGGTAAAGTCCACGTGACCCGGGGTATCAATGATGTTGATTCTGTGACCTGCCCAGTATGCGGTGGTTGCAGCAGAGGTGATTGTGATACCACGCTCCTGCTCCTGTGCCATCCAGTCCATCGTAGCAGCACCCTCATGGGTCTCGCCGATCTTATGGTTGATACCGGTGTAGAACAGAATACGCTCTGTTGTAGTAGTCTTACCGGCATCGATGTGCGCCATGATACCGATATTTCTGGTTTTTTCCAGGGAACAATCTCTAGCCATAGATGATCCTCCTTTTCCCGAAGCGCAGTGCGCTTACCAGCGGTAGTGTGCAAACGCCTTGTTTGCCTCTGCCATCTTGTGTGTATCGTCACGCTTCTTGCAGGCACCGCCGGTGTTGTTCAGTGCGTCGAGGATCTCTCCTGCAAGACGCTCCTTCATTGTCTTCTCGTTGCGCAGTCTGGAATACTTAGTGATCCAGCGCAGGCCGAGAGTCTGGCGGCGTTCCGGGCGAACTTCCATCGGAACCTGGTATGTGGCACCGCCCATACGGCGAGCCTTTACTTCCAGAACCGGCATTACGTTTTCCATTGCCTGCTGGAACATTTCAAGTGCATCCTTGCCGGTCTTTTCAGCGACAATATCAAATGCACCGTAAACAATCTTCTGGGCAACGCCCTTTTTACCGTCAACCATCACATTGTTGATGAGACGGGTTACGAGTTTGGAGTTATAAATCGGATCCTCCAGCACGTCACGTTTTGCGATCTTACCTCTTCTTGGCATTTTCGCTTCCCTCCTTCACAAAATTCATGAATTCACAGGTACTCGTTCGGGCGGTCTGAGCCGCCGACCGTCAGGGCCAATGGAGAGGAATACGCGCGGCGCATATATACGCCATCTATATTCATATCTCCACAGTTCCCGTGGTGATCTATAAAGCTTCCTGTTTCAATAGTTTGACCGAAGTATCTGCCTTCAGAAATTACTTCTTGCCAGCCTTCGGCTTCTTAGCGCCGTACTTCGAGCGAGCCTGCATTCTGTTTGCAACGCCCTGTGCATCGAGAGTACCGCGGATGATGTGATAACGCACACCAGGCAGGTCCTTTACACGGCCGCCGCGAATCAGAACAACGCTGTGTTCCTGCAGATTGTGGCCGATACCCGGAATGTACGAAGTAACCTCATAGCCGTTTGTCAGCTTGACTCTGGCGATCTTTCTCATAGCGGAGTTCGGCTTCTTCGGGGTCGCAGTACGAACTGCGGTGCAGACGCCTCTCTTCTGCGGAGAACTCTGATTTGTGGTCACTTTCTTCTTGGCATTATAGCCCTTCTGCAGTGCCGGAGCGGTAGACTTGTACTGCTGTACCTTTCTTCCTTTCCGAACCAACTGATTAAACGTAGGCATAATTTTCCTCCTTTACAAAAAAATAAATTGACAGCGGCAGCACATGACCGCCGCATGCTTTCTTATTGTAGCACAAAGCGCCCACCGTGTCAACGTGTTTTTAAAAAATTTACAATTATATCTGTAGTGTTACAATAGAAGTGAGACCTCAAGGGTATAGAAAAAGCGATTGAGATCTGTTAAAATAAAGTTACCACACTAAACCCAACAGAAAGGAACTCAATCACTTTATGGAAAGTATAGCACAGAATGCAAAAAAAGCAAGAGATATTTGCCGCATGAACTAAGCACGAAGATTCATGCAGTCGAAACATACCGTCAGACAGGCGATGTAAGATACATCTGTCGTAAATATCATGTTTCAAAAGCCTCACTGATGCGTTGGAATAAGCGATATGACGGTACAAAAGAGTCTCTGATGCCAAAATCACATAAACCTCATACACCACATCCGAACAGCCATACTGAACAAGAAATCAAGTGGATAAAAGACTATCACCGTAGAAATCCTAATATCTCAATATGTGAACTTTATGGAAAATTGAGAGAAGAAAAAGCGTATTCACGTCACCCCGGTTCACTTTATCGTGTGT